>JAGWBT010000026.1:6584-51713 GCA_021295755.1 Candidatus Poribacteria bacterium | reverse complement strand
ATTTTTCTGGAACCGTGGTTAAAGGCTGTCGCTGGAAGCGCGAAAGGACTTATTCACATCAGTGAAGATTTTGACGATGAACTCCCAGATTTCAAAGAGTACATGGAATGAGATACCTGCTTGATACGAATGCGCTGCTTTGGTTTCTCGATAACGACAAAAAACTGAGCCACAGAGCACGACAGTTAATTGAGAGTTCAAGTCACGAAAGTTTCTGCAGCATCGCCAGCCTATGGGAGATAGCAATCAAAACGAGGTTAAGGAAACTTGATTTAGGCGAACCGTTTGAGCAGATGTTTCCAGAACAACTGCATCTCAATCGCATTGACATATTGGATATCACAGTTGATAGCCTCATAAAGCTGACTACGTTACCTTTTCATCACCGAGATCCGTTTGACCGTTTGATAATCGCTCAAGGGCTTGTTGAAAACCTCCCAATAATTAGTGTAGACACCGTCTTTGATGCTTACGGCATAGACAGAGAATGGTGAAAATACGACAAATACGGAACCAACGTTGGATTTCAAGTGAAACCAATCAAGGCAAGATTGTCGAATGGTCTGAAGAGGACCAATGCTTCATCGGTTATTGTCCAGGAGTGATTGGCCCGTGTTGTCATGGCGACGATGAAGTTGAAGTACATCGGGAGTTATGCCGGATTGTTGATGAGTGGTTGGTAATCGCTCATCAAGAAAATAAGGCACTACCACCCCCAACTATTGGTAGGAACGTTGCCGAACTCTTAACGACTGCCTGACCTAACAAGCAGGAGGAAGGATATATGTTTTTTGCCTTACTGTTGGTCACATTCGTCTTAGCGGTTGTTGTCTCATTTTGCGTTGTGAAGGTCTTTGATAAGCCGATTGCCGCCATCTTCAGGCGCATTATTCAGGACGAGATCAGCAGTGCATGGCACAAATATGTGAAATTTGCTGCTTATGTAGTTGGCATTTCCGGGGGCGTGAGAATACATCAGCTAGAAAGATATATAAGTGCACCTGCCAAAGATTCCCGGGTTTTGGAGTTGAATGACAAGCGATGGATACTAGAACTGTATCGAACCATCATCGAAACCCTTCAATCAATTGCTTGGATGTACTTAGTGGTATTTATATTTGCCTTAATTGCATACGTTATAGTTAGGGCTTTTGAGTTAAGGAGTTCCAAATAAAAGCAAATGCCCTGCAATAAGTGTGGTAAGCGGGGCTAAACTTCCGTAGAAAGGAATTTACGGTTATAATTACCTATGGATCTACAACAGATTAACATCAAGGTCTTCACCACCGAAGACAGCCATATCAATTACGAGAATTTCATCAGGGTCTTCAACAGGTGGATGGCAGAAGGGGAACCAGAAGAGTACCTGAACTACGCCGATTACTCGTTTACCCATGCGGGTCCAGGCGTTCTGCTAATTTCGGCAAGCACCAATTATAGCATTGATGCAGCCAGAAGTCGTCACGGTTTTCTCTATAACCGGAAGCATAAGGTAGAAGGGAAGAATCGCGAAAAGATTCATCAGGCGTTTACTGAAACGCTTCAAAGATGCGTTCGTATAGAAGAGGCCGAAGAACTAGAGAACGCTGTACATCTAAACGGAGATGAGATTCTGTTTTTTATTAACAATCGCCATATTGCACCGAACACCCAAGAGATGTTTGATGCGATTCAGCCGGACTTAACCGCGGTGCTAGAGCAGATGTACGGTGGGACCGACTTTACGGTTGAACTTGCATTTGAAGATATTCGGGAACGGTTTGCGGTTCAAATCTCTGCACATTCAGGCAAAGGAATTGCGGATCTACTGGCAAACTTGGAAAATAACTAGAATCGATTCTTGCGGTTCATAACGAGGGAATTTTTAGATGCACAACTTTAGTAGTGAGCAAATTGAACGATATAGTCGGCACATTATCCTCAAAGAGGTTGGGGGAATGGGTCAGACCAAGCTGCTTGAGTCGAAGGTGCTTCTCATAGGTGCAGGTGGGCTTGGGTCACCGGCGGGACTGTATCTCGCAGCAGCCGGTGTTGGAACACTCGGAATCGTTGACGATGATGTTGTGGATGTGAGTAACCTCCAGCGACAGGTTCTCCACGGGACGAGTGATGTGGGAAAATTGAAAACAGAGTCCGCAAAAGAGACAATCGCAGACATCAATCCAGATGTTAAAGTTGTTACACATACCGAGAAAATTGTTTCAGCGAATGCGTTTGAAATACTTGAGGGTTATGACCTGATTGTTGATGGGTGTGATAACTTACCGACCCGCTATTTGCTGAATGACGCCAGTGTGATGCTTGGTAAACCGATTGTGCACGGCAGCATCTTCCAGTTTGAGGGGCAGGTGACAGTTTTCCATCCTGGCAGGGGACCGTGCTATCGTTGCCTTTATCCATCGCCGCCGCCCCCTGATATGGTGCCAAGTTGTCAGGAAGCGGGTGTGATAGGTGTGTTGCCGGGCATTGTCGGGAATGTGCAAGCCGTTGAAGCCATTAAGGTTTTACTTGATATAGGGAAACCGTTGGTCGGTCAACTCCTTCTGTTTAATGCATTGTCGATGGAGTTTAAGAAACTCACACTTCGCCAGGACCCTGAGTGTCCCGCCTGTGGGAAGAACCCAACGATTCACGAACTGATTGACTATGAGGAGTTTTGCCAAGTACGTTGGTAATCCACTATCAACCCCAGATAATAAGCAGCCCCAAGACACAGAAGTGCGGAGTCTTGGGGCTTTTTGTGCACGCTCAAGGGTGTGCTGCAGAGCGATATGTTTGTTCTTGACAGCATCTATGATGGGTGCTATACTAAAGCCTATTCTAAAAAATAAGTTACACACGAATAAAGCCTATCGAATCGTGAGGCTGCGAAGATTTGAGCCTTGAGGATCGGTATAATATAAATTCTGTGAAAGGAGCTTTTGTAGCATGTTGAAAAGAAGAGTGATTTTACTGGGATTGATTCTATTTGCGGCTGCGTTGGTAACAACCGTACCCCACGCCAGCGGACAATGGAATGTGTTACAACAGATGGACATGGAGGATGTTCGGGACTACAATGGAGTTGCTTTTATCAGCCCCAAGGAAGGCTGGGTTGTCGGTATTTCAGCATTGGATATGGACAGTCCGGGATATATTGGGCACACTAGAGATGGCGGCAAAACGTGGGAGAAAGCGGAAGTCCCTATTGAGCAGATGCTCAACGATATCTACTTTTTCGACAAAAAACATGGATGGGCAGTTGGCCAAGAGGGCATGATTGTCGGCACAACGAATGGCGGCAAGCGCTGGGATGTCCAGACAAGTAAGGTTGGGAACTGGCTTAAGGGTGTCCACTTTGTCAATCCCAAAATCGGCTATGCGGTTGGGATGAATGAAACAATCGTTCAAACCACGAACGGTGGTAAACAGTGGAGCGTGCTTCGCGGTGGTGAAGTGGCGGCTGCCGTGGGTGACGAAGAAACAGTCGTACTTAACGCTGTCCAATTTCTTGATGAATCTACCGGCTGGGTAACGGGGGTTCGGATCAGTCCTGAGACCGGGGGGCAAGATGGCCTAGTCCAGAAGACCACTGACAGTGGACAAACCTGGGTGGATCAACCCACAAATATCCCGGATATTCTTGAGGACATTTTCTTTGTCGATGCCAACAACGGTTGGGCGGTCGGAGAGAACGGTATTGTTCTTCACACCACAAATGGCGGCGATAGTTGGGATATCCAAACGAGCGGCACGGAGGAGAAGCTATTGAGCGTCAGTTTTGCCGACAGTGCGGTCGGTTGGGCAGCCGGCGGAGGGCTAGGTGTCAGTATTATCCTTCATACAACCGACGGCGGAGCAACATGGGAAGTGCAGACCATTGATGATCCAATTATCAGCAAGGTGCCGGCAAACAGCATTTTTGTGCTAGATGCAAGCAACGTTTGGGTTACCGGAAATAATGGTTTTGTTGTGTCATCTTCAAAGTAGAATTTAGCAGTTTGAGTACGATATTAGGATAGGAGAATCCATTTTCAAAAAATTGAGGTGATAGATGAATTTTGCAGATCGAATGGACCGTTTGGGAACGGAATCTGCCTTCGAGGTACTTGCCAAAGCCAAAGGATTAGAAGCACAGGGAAAAGACATAGTCCATCTCGAAATTGGTCAACCCGATTTCATAACCCCTGGGAACATTATCGAGGCCGCTTTCAAGGCGATGAAGGATGGTCACACTGGATATGGGCCCTCCGCGGGTTTACTGGAGTTTCGCGAAGTGATTGCTGAACATATTTCAGAAACGCGGGGTGTAGAGATTCATCCGGACGAAGTAACCGTGACGCCCGGTGCCAAACCTATCATCTTCTTTACCATCTTGGCACTTGCCAATGAAGGAGATGAAGTTATCTATCCTAACCCTGGATTTCCGATTTATGAATCGGTCATTGATTTCATCGACGGGAAGGCAGTCCCTTTGCCGTTGCGCGAGGAGGTTGATTTTCGCTTCAGGATTGAAGATCTTGAGGCTTCTGTTTCCGATCAGACGAAGCTGCTGATCATCAACTCACCCCAAAACCCGACAGGCGGTACATTGGCAAAAAGCGATTTGGAAGCAATCGCCGAGTTAGCGATTAAGCACGATTTCTATGTGTTGACAGATGAGGTCTATTCACGGATCCTTTATGAGGGCGTGCACGATAGCCTTATCAGTCTACCGGGCATGAAGGAACGGACGATTCTACTTGAGGGTCACTCCAAAACCTATGCTATGACCGGCTGGCGGTTGGGCTATGGGATTGCTCCTATAGAACTAGCGGATAAGATTACACAACTGACCATTAATTCCAATTCCTGCACGGCAACCTTCACGCAATTTGCGGGGATCGAGGCACTAACGGGACCACAAGACTTTGTCCACGAAATGGTTACTGAGTTCAGACATCGGCGTGATGCGATTGTTGATGGTCTCAATGCGATTGAGGGCGTGAGTTGTATCAAGCCCCTCGGCGCGTTCTACGTATTCCCCAATGTCTCACGACTGCCCCTCTCCTGCCAAGATCTATCGGACTACCTACTTGAGGACGCAGGCGTTGCCGTCCTACCCGGTACTGCGTTTGGTAAATATGGCGATGGCTACTTAAGACTATCGTATGCCAATTCGTTGGAGAATATCCAAGAAGCCTTAGCCCGGATGGATTCGGCAATTTCAAGGATCCGGTAATTGCCCTTAATTTCCGAAGGTAGATTTAATGCCCAATAAAGCGACCGCTCGTGTTCCAGCGAGCACCACAAACTTAGGTCCCGGTTTTGACGTCCTTGGGCTCGCCCTGCAACTCTATAGCACAATTTCGCTTGAAGAAATTGACAAAGGAACTGAGATTAAGGTCACCGGCGTCGATGTAGATAAGCTCTCCAACAACGAAAGTAATATCGCTTACCGTGCGGCAAATTTGGTATTCAACAAGTGCGGGTATAAGCCGAAAGGGCTGCGATTGGGTCTAACAAATGGCGTTCCCGCAATCCGGGGACTGGGTGGCAGTGGCACAGCCATACTCGGTGGTCTGTTGACAGCGAACGTCCTATGCGATGCCCCTTTTTCGCGTACTGAATTGCTCGATTTTGCCACTGAGTTTGAAGGGCATCCGGATAATGTTGCTGCATCGCTGCTTGGTGGTTTGGTCATATCTATGATGCAGGGTGGCCACGTCCATTCGATCCAATTGGATTGCGATTTGGATCTGCGGGTGGTGGTGGCAATTCCCGATTTTTCGTTGTCAACCAAAGCGGCCCGTAGCGTTCTGCCCCAAACCGTCGATTTTGCTGATGCAATCCACAATGTGAGTCGTTCGTCTATGTTAGTAGCAGCCATTGCAACAGGTAAATTAGAGATGTTATCGCTTGCCATGGCAGATCGACTCCATCAACCGTATCGAACCTCCCTCATCCCTGGATTTGATGATGTCGCCGAATCTGCGATGCGTGCAGGCGCATTAAGTGTGGCGCTAAGTGGAGCAGGTCCCAGCGTTGCAGCCTACTGCACAACATCAACAGATCAAGTCGGTTCGGAAATGAGCCAAGCTTTCAGCCGAAACCAGATTTCTTGCGACATCAAGGTGTTACCCATCGATTCTGCCGGGGCAACTGTGCAGATGAATGGACTATAACCACCTGAGATCTGTTGTCTATATCCCTAACGAATCCACCGATTTTCCCCTCCCACCCTCTAGTTTTCTGTTTCATTCACCATTTACTATGCGTTTTAAGAAGTGAGGAAGCGAAGAAATGATGAACACAGATACCGCGACAATCTATGCGAAGGGCGGTGGGGGCGGAAACGGCTGCATCAGCTTTCGCCGCGAAAAGTTTGTGCCGCGCGGTGGTCCGAATGGCGGCGATGGGGGACACGGCGGAAGCGTTATTTTGGAAGTTGCCGAGGGAATAAGTACGCTCATTGATTGCCGATATAACCCCCACCAGGTTGCGGAGAATGGTCAACACGGCATGGGGAAATTGATGCACGGGGCGGACGCTGACGATCGAGTCGTCAAAGTCCCAGCAGGTACGATTGTGCGAGTACCGGAAACAGAAGAAGTTATCGTTGATTTGAAAATGGTCGGACAGCGTGCGGTTATCGCACGTGGTGGGATTGGCGGCAGAGGCAATGCGCGATTCAAGAGCAGCACGTTCCAAACCCCACGTGTCGCCGAAAAGGGGGAACCAGGGGAGGAACGTAACGTCACGCTAGAGGTCAAGTTGATTGCGGACGTTGGCTTGGTCGGTTATCCGAACGGCGGCAAATCGACACTGCTTGCACGCACCTCCGCGGCAAAGCCGAAAATTGCGGACTATCCGTTTACAACGCTGACCCCCAACCTAGGGGTTGTCCGAGTTGATCCTGAACAGAACTTCCTGCTCGCAGATATTCCCGGTCTCATTAAGGGGGCGCACGAAGGTGCCGGACTGGGCCATGACTTTCTGCGACATATTGAACGCACGAAGATGCTCCTCCACATCATCGACGCTGCTTCTGTCGATGGACGCGATCCAATCGCCGACTACGAACAGATCAACATGGAACTCGAACGGTACAACCCTCGCTTGATTCGCCTGCCACAGTTAATTGTCCTCAATAAAATTGACCTTCCTGATGCACAGACCAATTTGCAGCGAGTCAAAGACTACTTCGGGAAACGGCGTGTTTTTCCGGTCTCTGCAGTTACCGGCGACGGGATAGCCCGGCTCATTAGAGCAACATATCAACTCCTGCAGCGGATAAATGAGCGGATTCGTGAACAGCAAGAAACTACGGAACCTCAACCGACCTTCCACCTCCCCAAACCCAACGAACGATTTGAACTCGTCGCGCGGTCAGGTCGTTTTATCGTGCGTGGCGAAGAACCTCGTCGCGCTGTTCTCATGACCGATATGGACAATGACCAAGCACTGGTTCTCCTCCATCGAAAACTAAAAAAAATGGGCGTCCTGAATGCGCTCATCAAAGCTGGTATCACGGACGGCGATACCGTCCAAGTCGATGCCTTCGAGTTTACATATAGCGCTGATGAAATCAACACAAATTGAACCACGTCAACTGTTGGCGCGCGCTCGACGCGTCGTCGTGAAGGTTGGCAGCACGACCGTCTCAAAGAACTTCGACCTTAATCCCGAGCGATTGGATGCGTTGGTGCAAGATCTCGCCTCGGTGAAGCAAAAGGGTAAAGAGATCATCCTCGTCACCTCTGGTGCAATCGCTGCTGGCACAGGAAGATTAGGGCTCACACAACGTCCACAGACGCTCCCCGGACTGCAGGCCGCAGCGTCAGTGGGGCAGACCCGCCTGATGCACGCCTATGAACAGCGATTTTCACAATACAGCCAGATCACCGGGACGATGCTTCTGACGCAGGATGACTTCAATTTCCGCGAACGTTATACACATATGAGCAATACCTTACGCGCACTTCTGCGACTTGGTGTACTTCCAATCATCAACGAAAATGACACGGTCGCGGTAGAGGAGATCAAGGTCGGCGACAATGATACGTTGGCGGCGTATGTGACTAATCTCGCAGAAGCGGATTTGCTAATTATCTTGTCGGATCAGGATGGATTTTATACCGCAGATCCTCGCAAGGATCCCGGCGCAAAATTAATCAGTTTCGTCTATGACGTTACTGATGAACTCAAACGGTCGGCGGGAAGTGCTGGTAGCCAGAGTGGCACCGGCGGTATGACAACGAAACTACACGCTGCTGAAATTGTGACCGGATCGGGTGAGATGATGGTACTTGCAAATGGCACCGAGTTCCAAGTTGTCAGCCGCATACTAGCGGGGGAAAAGATCGGCACGTTATTCCTCCCACAGGAGCGGATGTCAGGACGGAAGCGGTGGATTGCCTATTCGCGCCCACCAAAAGGACATCTATTCGTGGACGGAGGGGCACGCCGTGCGTTGGTTCATCAAGGTAGAAGTCTTTTACCGTCCGGGATTCAACGGGTAGAGGGAAACTTTAATCACGGAGACACCGTCTCCTGTCGAGACGAAAACGGCATTGAACTTGCCAGAGGGCTTGTTAATTATAATACTCATGAATTGAAACGGATTATGGGTAAGCAGACCAGCGAAATTGAAAAGCTACTCGGCTACTACTCTTATAACGAAGTGATTCACCGGGATAATTTGGTTGTGATGCACAGGATAGAAACGTGAGAAGCGTATGGTGCTCAATCCAAAATATCCAATAATTGAACATGAACAGGCTGCCGAGACTGTTGCGGATTTCTTTGCCGTTTCCCCAAAGGTTCAAGCAGCCTCTGACAAAAAAACGGGCTTCAAAGATTAAATCTCTGAAGCCCGTCGATTACTTTAGTGTTTAAGATTGGATTCGGAATATCGATTTAGCTCAATTTATCAAGTTCACTCAATACCTGATTCACGGCAAGGGTGTTGTCTGGTGGGGCATCTTCGACATGCTTGAAAGCAATATTGCCTTCCGAATCAATGATGATAACGCCGCGATTCGTGATTCCGACCTCTTCAAGTGCCATCCCAAACTGCTTTGATACTTCAAGATTCATGTCGGCGAGGAGCGGGAATTTAACACCACCAAGTTGCTCGCTCCATGCTTTATGCGCAAACGCTGAGTCACGGTTAATCGCGATGATATCAGCATTTTTCGCGCGAATCTCATCAACCTTTTCATTAAAATCAGGAATCTGTTCGGAGCAAACTGGCGAGAAATCGAGTGGATAGAATATCACCACTAGATTCTTGCCTTTGAAGTTGTCCAGAGAGACTTCTGTATCCTCGGCACCGAGAGTGCCAGCAAGTTTAAAATCAGGTGCAGTGCTTCCTACATCTGCCATATAAGTAAACCTCCTCCTAAAAGTCTTGTTGTGATTCAATAGTTGGTACAGTTGTGTTTGCGCCGCAAAGTCTATCACACATTTATGGATGTGTCAAGTGGAGAGTCGGGCTATGAATATTTGAACATCGAGCAGACAAGGACAGACAGATTGCTTGGGGATTATTATGGGCATGCCTAGCCCTTGTCAATGAACCATCGCCGCCACCGCTGCCAGATTAATTTTCGCTTGAGGCTTTTCACATGGATCCGATGCACAAACAACTGTTTTCCTTCCAGCTCAAGCACAGGAATTAATTCTTTATATTTTATGAATAAACCCAAATTTGCTGTGATGTCGATTTCTTCAATCTGGATTGGGAATTGCGCTGCGATCGATTCTAGGCATTCCTTCGCTTCATCGCAAAGCGGGCAATCAGCTTTCGTGTAAAGTTGGAGTTTGATTTTATCCATTAGTTGGGGACCTCAGATTTTATGGCGGTGTATTGGGCTGATTAAGCGATGGGCAGATAGGCAGTAATCAGACACATCTCTATTTTCGCAAAAGTAGGTATCAGCGTCAAACTTTTTTAGCACTATTCTCGCTTGACATGGGGGTTGCCATGAAGTATAATCATGCTTTTCAAACTTTTTGGGAGACCTATCATGAATCTTGTTTCGTTAAAAAACTGGTCGACAGAAGATGTGATCGCGGTTGTTGAGGGCAGCATCGCAATCAAAAACAACCAAGAACAGTATGCGAATACTACGAATCGGCGCAGCCTTGCCATGCTTTTCCAGAAGACCTCAACCCGAACCCGTTGTGCTGGGGAAGTCGGTATGACTCAATTGGGTGGTCATGCCGTTTATCTGGATTGGCGTACCACCAATTTCGCGCTTGCAGATTTGCGCGATGAAATTCGTGTACTGTCGGCTTATTCAGATCTTATTCTCGCTCGTTTTCTCAAACATGCAGATGTCGTGAAAGCAGCCGAGAGCGCAACGGTTCCGGTCATCAACGGGTGCTGCGACCGTTACCATCCGACCCAAGCACTCGGTGACTTGATGACCATACAGGAAAAATTCGGACGTATCGAAGGGATTAAGCTCACTTATATCGGGGTGCACAATAACGTATGCAACTCGTTGATTACCGCCGGGCTAAAGACAGGCATGGAAGTAACGGTCGTTGCGCCGGAGATGAATCCTGCAGCTGTCGATGAGGAACTCTATGAAACAGCGCGTAAAGCGGGGACCTATAAAGCATCAGATCAGCTCCACCCAACGATTGCAAACAGTGATGTTGTGTATACAGACACATGGGTCGATATGGAGTTTTTTACGGATCCATCGTTTAAGGAGGAGAAGGAACGACGAATTGAAACCCTATCACCCTATCAGTTGAACGCTGAGTTACTCGCGGGGCAGGAGGTCCTCGTTATGCACTGTCTGCCCGCTCACCGTGGTTATGAGATTTCGGGCGCAATCGTTGAGGACCCGAGATCGATTATGTTTGATCAGTCGGAGAACCGACTTCATAGCATGAAAGGATTAATCCTGAAACTGTTGGGAGCACTATGAGTTATTTCACTCACCTCGAATGCAGCCGTTGCGCCCAAACCTACGACCCCAACCTCCCACAGAACTTGTGCACGGAGTGCGGGAAGCCTCTATTTCCGCGTTATGCGTTGGATAAGATTGCTCAAACTTGGGATAAATCTTCCCTATCGGGACGTGAGGCATCAATGTGGCGATATGCCGAACTTCTTCCCGTAATTGACTCGCGCCACATCGTTTCCCTGAATGAGTCGATGACACCGCTCCTGCCAGCACAACGGCTTGCTGCCTTCTTAGGACTCGAAGCGTTGTGGGTGAAGGATGAGTCCCGTCTGCCAACCGGCAGTTTTAAGGCGCGTGGATTGGCAATGGCGGTTTCCAGAGCCAAAGAACTCGGATTAACTAAACTCGCGATTCCGTCCGCAGGTAACGCAGCGACTGCACTCGCTAGCTATGCAGCCCAAGCGGGGATGGCGGCGCATATCTTCATGCCCCAAGATGTTCCGCCGTTTAACCGTAACACCTGTCAACTGGCGGGCGCAAATGTTACGCTCATTGACGGATTAATTACGGATGCGGGAAAAATCGTTGCCGAGCGTAAGGAAGATGAAGGGTGGTTCGACGTTTCAACCCTCAAAGAACCGTATCGCGTTGAGGGAAAAAAGACGATGGGCCTTGAGATCGCGGAACAGTTTAATTGGGAGCTTCCCGATGTCATCGTCTATCCGACGGGAGGAGGCACGGGAATCGTCGGAATGTGGAAAGTATTTCAGGAGTTGGAAGCTATCGGGTGGATTGATGAGAAACGTCCGCGTATGATCTCCGTACAGTCGACGGGTTGCGCGCCAATCGTCAAAGCGTGGCAGGACGGTGCAGCTGAAGCCGAACCGTGGTCAAACGCACATACATCTGCCGCCGGCTTACGAGTGCCACAGGCTGTCGGCGATTTTTTGATTCTCGAGGCTATTTACCAGAGCAATGGTGCTGCAGTTGCCGTCACCGATGGCGAAATACAGGAGGCAATGGCAACCTTGGCAACGCAGGAAGGCATTTTGGCTTGCCCTGAAGGTGCAGCAACGGTTGCGGGACTCTGTAAACTGCTGAAAGCCGGGGAAGTTCAGCCGGATAACAGGGTGGCACTGTTCAATACAGGTGGATATCAGGCGTGAATCCGCCTGTCAACTCTTTATTCGAAATGTAGATAAAAACTATGAACGAAACAACGTCAATTCTTGAAATTACCAAGCTGACCAAGCATTTTGGCGGCGTGACCGCCGTGTCAAATGTTGATATATCTGTGCAAGAAGGACAGATTGCCAGCCTAATTGGTCCCAACGGCGCGGGCAAAACGACACTTTTTAACTGTGTCACAGGACTGGAACCTCCATCCGAAGGGAGCGTCAAGTTTCAAAATCGAGACGTTGTTGATCTGCGTCCGGATCAGATTGCGGAAATTGGAATGGCGCGCACATTTCAAAACATCCGGCTGTTTTCTGAACTGACGGTGTTAGATAATGTGAAAATCGGGAGGCACTGCCGGTCAAAAAGCCGCCTCTGGAACTCAATCAGTCGTAACCAAAAACAGCGTCAAGAAGAATCACACATCACGTCGCATGCGTTTCAGCAACTCAACTTCGTGGGATTAGAAGGCTTTCGGGATCAGCTTGCCGGCAATCTTTCTTATGGCGACCAGCGACGAATTGAAATTGCACGGGCGTTAGCGATGGGGCCAAAACTGCTGCTTTTAGATGAACCCGCGGCGGGCATGAACCCGCAGGAAACACAACAGTTAATAGAACTCATCCATGCGATCCGTGACAAAGGAATCACGATTCTGCTGATTGAACATGACATGAAAATGGTCATGCAGATTTCAGACTGGGTTACTGTAATCGCTCAGGGAGAAAAGATCAGCGCTGGCGAACCTGAAGCAGTTCAAAACGATGAGCGTGTAATCAAAGCTTATCTTGGGGAATCCTACGATGCTCAAACTTAACGAGATTCACACCTACTATGGCAATATTCGGGCCATCAGGGGTGTCTCCTTTTACGTTGAAGAAGGGGAAATGGTCTGTTTGATTGGAGCCAATGGAGCGGGCAAATCAACGACATTGATGACAATATCGGGCATCCATCACCCCGCGCAAGGGACAATTACCTTCGAGGGGGACGATTTGACCGAGACCTCAGCAGAAAAGCGCGTCCAATTGGGAATTTCGCAGGTACCCGAGGGGAGACTGATTTTTCCTGAAATGACAGTGTTAGAGAATCTTGAACTTGGTGCATTCCTGCGCAAGGATACCCCCGGCATCAGAGAAGATCTTGATCGGGTTTTTGATCTTTTTCCAGTTTTGCGTGAGCGAAGAGGGCAGCAGGGCGGCACATTGAGCGGTGGTGAACAGCAAATGCTGGCTATCGGTCGTGCGCTTATGTCACATCCCCGTCTCCTGCTGCTTGATGAACCTTCGCTTGGACTTGCACCACTTCTGGTTGAGCAGATTTTTGAGATAATTCAAGAAATTAACAACCAAGGCACCACTATTCTTCTGGTTGAGCAGAACGCGTATCTCGCCTTACAGACTACCCATCGCGGCTACGTTATGGAGACAGGGGAGATAGCTATCGAAGGCACATCATCGGAACTTTTGAACGATGCACGAGTACGGGAGGCGTATCTAGGGGAATAGCGACGGGGCAGGAAGATTTTTTTTGGCTGCGAGGATTGGATTTCACTTGCGCCCCCGAGCAAAACATCGTGTTGAGGGACAGAAACTCAGCTGCGCTTGATAGTGAATCCCTTCAAGTGTTCAACCCAACCTACGATACTTCGCAAGCTAGAGGCAGCGGGGCGCATTCAACCCGTAAACAGAGCGGTGACATTCAATGTGGGTGGGGATCAGGCGTGAAAGCGTTTTTGGGTTGCCATAACCTGCTGGACACCCATTTCTCTCTCAACAGCGGGTGGTTTGTTGCTGTTGACCGCTTCTAAAATGAGGACGCCCACAGCGAGTACAAGAACAGCAGCACAACAAATAACTCCCCACTTCCCCTTCAAAATCTCCATGAATAGGAAAGTCATACCGAGTAACACATAAAATATACCCGCATAGATACTTCCTATTGCCAAAGAATACACCCCAATAGAAATAATGATAACTGAAGCCACAAGACCGAGAGGTTTTCTGATTGCCATTATTTTATCTCCGATGTGATCTATATGCAGTAGGAGATTTAGTAACAGCAAGCCAATACAAACTGCACCGATGGCGACAGCCCCTTCATTGAACCCTTTTCGCCAAAAAGATAGTGCGAAGAAAAAAGTTACCACTACCGGCACATATTGTAGGATTCGTGCAATATGGCGAATTTTCTTGTTTCCTAGCATTCTCATAAAATTCCTCCTCTGCTCTTTTTTGGTTCAGTAATATACAAGACAGTGTGGAGTGTTTTTTTCGGGGTTCGTAGGAATAGGATTCAAATTTCTCTATCTTCAAGCCGTGTCCAACCCCGTCCGGGGTGGAATGCCCCTGCTCCATGAAAGCGCTCCCGGATTCTACGAAATTCTTCTGGGCTGCGAACCTCCTGCTCCGGGTGTTCGGGATTACGCAGGACAAAATCGGCTTCTGGCGGATAACATGCCATAGTAACTGTTTCGCGTTCCGGCGTATAGGATTCCGGACCTTCATCTGCGTTGTTTGGGGCTTCAGCACTTTGGTAGCGCAAGTCTACGCTCCAGCGCACCTGTTCACTGTGATTTTCAAATGAGGCATGTGGGGTCAAGTTGGTCATGAACAACACATCCCCTGCCTTCATCTCCATCGGAATGGGTCCCGTGTCTGGAAATTCATCGGTGGGTATTTCGAGGAACCCACCATGTCCCCCGGTATAATGCCGATAAACGCCCCGCCGATGCACCTTGGGCATCACGTAGAGACAACCGTTATTCCGGGTCGAATCAACTAGAGGAATCCAGCAGGTAACGAGCAGGTGTTTATCACAGTGAGGGAGGAAATACCCGGAGTCTTGATGCCACGGCACTTCACCACGTTCCCACTCTGGTAGTTTCGGGCGAATACGATACGCAGAAGCACCAATAATGGTGGGACCGATAAGGCTTTCGACGCAAGAGAGTAGGGGAGAGTGGGTGAGCATACCGAACATTGATGCCCCACTAAAACCACCCCCGCCAGACCCCATGACACCTCTGGTAATCTCTATCGCAGCGTCGAGGTTGGATTTTCTGATATGCCCCAAACGGTTGCCGAAAGGTTCGTCGGGATAGATGTTCTCCAGGACGCCTTCAGCTTGCAGGCGTTTCGCTTCTGCGTCGACTATTTCGCTAAGCGCATCTTGGATTGGTTGTAGGGCTTCTACCGAAAAGACACCCGATTTCACCACATATCCCTCTTCATTAAACTGTTGTAACTCCGTATTGGTAAGGCTCATTGATATCTCCTCCAAAGTTGATTTAGTCCGTTTTAGCGATTTTCTATAATTGCTCAAAAATAGTGATAGGTGGTTATGGATTTGTTTAGTGTACCAAAATCGAAACAGAAAAGGCAAGCAGGAAAAATATGAGTAAAAAAAAGACATGGGATGTCATTGTTGTACGGGATGTTACGGTCCCCATGCGAGACGGCGTGAATTTGGTCGCAGATCTCTACTTTCCGGCGGCAGACGGTCGTCCGTTGGAGGGCAAACTGCCCGCTGTTCTGCAGCGAACCCCCTACAAGAAGGAAAGTTACGAGAACATGGGGAGTTTCTTCGCCAAGCACGGTTACCTATCGGTGGTGCAGGACTGCCGTGGTCGCTTCAAATCTGGTGGCGATTTTTTCCCGTTTCGAGATGAACCGCAAGATGGTTATGACACAGTGGTCTGGCTTGCGAATCATCCGTCTTGTAACGGGAAGGTGGGTATGTATGGCTGTTCTCACATGGCTTGGGTGCAGTTCCACGCGGCAACACAGAACCCGCCGGGATTAGCCACAATAATCCCGTATGAAGGTCCCATCAATGCGTATCACTACAGTATGCGTGGGGGTGGTGCGCTGCATTTGGGGCTTTTGAAGTGGATTCTTGAAACGGCAACAACTAGCCAAGAAGCACAGCAAAATCCCGCTATCGCCGAAGCGGTTCGGACGATGAGTTCAGGTCAGAACTTTCTGAATTGGGCGTCTCGAATCCCGTGGAAACGCGGACAGACGCCGCTCAGTATTACGCCCAAATATGAAGACGCTGCCTTTCAACTCTACTTTGAGAACTACGATTATACGGACTTTTGGCGTCAACCCGGCTTCGCGATGGACGAGTATTTTGACTGTTTTCCGGAGATACCCATTTTATGGGTCGTTGGTTGGTATGATTGGTATCCACGCACCATTATCGACGGTTACCAGAAGATGGTGAAGATGCAGCGAGAAAACCAATATCTCCTTGTCGGTCCTTGGACGCATAACAACTTTAATTCGTTGTGTGGGGATGTGAATTTCGGAACGACAGGAACGATTCACAACTACGACGATTTCTTGAATTTGGAGTTGGCATGGTTTGATCGCTGGCTCAAGGACGATCAGGGCGCTGACATTGGAACGCCGGTCAAGGTGTTTGCTATGGGTGGCGGGAACGGGAGACGCGACACTAACGGAAGGCTGAAACACGGTGGAGAATGGCATTACGGCGACATTTGGCCCCCCAAAGGCATTGAACCAACACCATTCTATCTACACTCAGAGAGTCTGCTATCGCGAGAGAAACCGAGTCAGGAAAACGCAGGAACGTCCTATACCTATGATCCACGGAATACGGTTTCGAGCAATGGCCGTTGTATCATTCCCTACGGTCCAGCCGCCGAGGGCGGGTTCTCCGGGATGGGACCACGCGATCAGATTGATTTGGAAACCTTGCCGGGGCACGGCATTCCGGGTATGCCCATTGCTTCCCGTCCAGATGTATTGGTTTTCCAGACCCAACCGCTGTCCGAAAACATCAGAATTGCCGGAAATATAAAGGTAATCTTGTGGGTATCGTCAGATTCGCCCGATACCGACTTTTTTGTGAAACTGATTGACCTTTATCCCTCAAGTCCCGATTATCCGACGGGTTACGCCTTCCCTGTGTCCGAAGGTATCCTCCGTGCACGCTATCGGGAGGGGTGGGAGACATCGAAGCCCATGGAGCCGGGGAAGATATATCAGATCGAGATCCCGCTTGAGCCATCCGCTAACCTGTTTGCAGCAAACCATCGGATTCGTGTCGATATATGTAGCAGCAATTTCCCAAATTTTGACATCAACCGCAACACCGGTGATCCGAATGATGGGCGGTGGCGTATCGCTGAAAACACGATCCATCATGAGATGAATCACGCTTCCCACATCGTGCTGCCCATATACCTTCTTGATTCTTAAGTCTCCGAACAAAGGACAAGTGCACCTGTGTAGGCATGGGCGAAATTTCGATTACCAATGGGAGCAAATTCGGCATTCCCGAAGAAACCGATAATCGGCAGATCCGGAAATTTTTCCTTGATAATCTGAATATCGTGATTTGGCTCACCGTATAGCCCAGCCCCCCTGCCCAAGCAATTGAAGTAAAGCCCGAAAGCTGGTGGATGTGCCTGCGCGCTTTCATGCAGCCGATTCACAATAGCCTGAATATCTTCTGAAGCCGCAAAAGGATTTCGCAAGTGAAACTGTACGATTTGTCCCGTTTCGATTCTCTCTGCAACTCCGATTGCAGCATTCTGTGGATCGATGCCTGTGATGTTACGAATCAGATAGTCGCCCGGTTGTGGTGACCGATTTGATTTATCCATAGCGATACCTACAAAAATCATTCTGCCTGAACGCTGTATATCTTCCTCGGTTAGCAGTGCAAGTGATTCTTGTAACACCTCTACCGCTTCCCTACCATCTAGCTCAAAAATCAGGTTGTCCTCTGCGCCAGTGATTTCAACCGGACTTCCAATCGGTTGGCACCCTTGTGCGACGCCAATCTCGGTGTGGAAATTCCCCGTCAGCAGTACACCTGCGACACTCGATTCTGTAATCGCCGTCCCACACCATTGGTGCATTTGACCGCTCATCGGATCTCCAGATGCAGCCCCTCCAACGATGGGAAGCGTATCTCCATGTCCTCCGATCTGTTGGACCAGTTCAGCAGGTTGGACACATCGCACATCCGGCAAAACGACCAAGAGTGACTTTTCACGGAGTTCTGGCTGTATTTGATTGCGTATCGCCGTGCCGGCAGGAGCTGCTCCATCTTCGGATACACAGAAGGAAAGAGCAGACAACTGGTCTGAACGTAATACAAGCACAGCAACGACGGATTTTCCCTCAAACTCGCCGTCTGACGTGAGAATACCCATCCCGCTACAACCGATTAGATGTTCGCACCCCGATGTCTTCTGTACTTCTTCACATAATTGTGCGTACTCACTTTGATAGTCTGCCGTAGCGAAAACAAACGCGAGGTCGGCTTTTGCCAATTTTGCCTTGCCCATTGCGATTGTGGTCGCTTGTTCAGCGGCTTCAGAGCCTGAAGCACTGAGACTGTGACCAACACCAGCACGTATCATTGGTCTCACCTTGCCTTTCTGTAACTCAGAATACTAGATGGCTGGTCTACTATGATTATTCTCTATTATCACGCTCTATAACGTTGTAATTGCGGAGTAGATCACAGTTTCCCGTCTATGATGACAAATTCCAACCGGTCGTGAGCCTCGCGTAGGGCGGCTTCGACACTTTCAGGGGAGTTGCCCCTCGCAAAGATAAATCCAAGATACCTCGCACCTTCCGGCAGAGGAAGGACTTCCTGCCCAATCGGGATGCTGATGGTAACCTCCTCAATGCCTGAGACCTGTTCCGCGTCGGTTTTGCCTCGTACCTCCTGCAAAATTCCGGCGCGAGGAATAGGAATCATCATCACGCCAGCCGGCTGCCGTTCACGCTGTAACGAATCAACTTCCATCCCGATAGCGTGTCGAATGATGAGTTCTTCAAGCGAGATCCCTGCGCCAAAGCGCAGCGTACGCGCACAAAGCCCACCAATTGACCGAGCGGCGATTTCGATTATCCATGCGCCATCGTCATTGACTCGCAGCTCCGCATGGACGGGTCCTTCCCGCAAACCTAGCACTTCTGCTGTTCGTGCCGTGCACGATATAATGTCGTTTTGGACCTCGGCTGGCAAGCGGGATGGGGTGACGTAGAGTGTTTCCTCGAAGAAGGGGCCATCTAGTGGGTCGGGTTTATCAAAAATAGCTAGTACCTTCAGTCGCCCTCGAATCAGGATGCCCTCAAGAGCGACTTCTATCCCCGGTATAAAATCTTCAACAAGAATTTGCTCTGTTCTAGCATCCTTTCGTGATTTAACGTCGGACAAGCCTAAAATGCTAACAACTCTTTGGAATGCCGTCACAAATTCCTTCAAATTATTCGCACGGATGACACCCCGACTCGCGGAAAGAGAAAGCGGCTTGAGGACACATGGAAAGTTTACAGCAGTTGCAATTTCGGCTGGATCCGCCCTGATTGAGACAAGTTCGAAGTGCGGTGAGGGGATACCTCCCGTTGCAAGCACTTTTCGCATCTGATATTTGCTGCGGGTGGTGCGAGTAGATTCCACGGAATTATGCGGTAGGTACAACGCCTTGGACACCATTGACACCACAACTGTTGTGTCGTCGTCAACCCCTACAACCGCATCAATAGGGTGCGTTTGCGCGAATGCAACGATGTCCTCCGTTGCCTTCTCAGGTTTTCTGAAGTTAATGACCAAGGACTTTCGAGGCGATAACTCAGACAACGTTTGCGGTTGATCTGATCCAATCGCAACCGCCACCCCTAACTGCGATGCCGCTGAGAGAAATGCCTTGGCGCGATATGTTTTCGTGGGCAGGAGCAGAAGAATACGTTTCCTATTTGGGTTCATAGCAGATCTTCCAACTGGAGGCTGGTAGCTATTCAAGGTTCAATTGGGAAATTATACAAGACCTATCCATCTAAAGCAACCGGAAAAAGGCACATAGAATGCAATTGCAATTCGCTACGTTCTATGTTAAACTATGAAAGTTCCGAAGGAAGTTTGGCAACTTTTTGAGAAACCATCGATATGACGTTATCCACCAATGCTGATAAATTGATAATGGAGATTCTTTGCGCTTAGAACTCACATGCCTAATTTCAAGGAGTGAAAAAATGATGTACCGAAAGTTTTTGGGCATCTTTGCCCCTATCGCAACCATCAGCATTTTAGCGGGGTGTGCACCCAAGCCACAGATTGAAGTCTATATGGAACCAATTGCCGGCAGAAAACACGCCCAAATCGATGAACAAACAGGCTCTATCTCCGTGGAGCAGCGCGGCGTTCAAATTACGCTTGAACCACTCGATGAAGTGGAACTGTTTGAACTCACAGAAGATCCACGGATTAATCCGTTTCTTGGGATTGACCGTTGGGGGAACGTTGAACCGCTGTATACCGTCTTCGGTATTCGCATAGAAAACAGATCTAATTCGCGGGTTATTGTTGATCCCACAGCAATTTTAGTCGATCTAAACGGTGAGCAGTATGCCACCCTCCCTTATGACTACTTCAAAGAACTCTATGAAAACATAAGACCAAGAACAGTGGCATTCTACGACCCGGGATATCGATACCGTTATCCTTACCCACGTTCTTACTATCGGAGTCCCTACCGTCGCTATTACCCCCCCCCATATAACTATCGTTTAGGATACCGGTACCGCTACCCTTACACACCGTATCGGGTGTATGATTACTATCCGGATCCAGCTGCAGCCAATCATGAACGACTAGTTGCGCGTGAAACGGTGTTCGATGGCGGGCGGCTGTTCTCAGGTGCGCAACGTGAGGGACTTTTGGTGTTTGATAGACTGGACATCGGCACGACGGATGTAAAGGTTATCTTGCCGAAAGTTCAAATTATCAATAAGAAGAAAAAACGGTCGGCATCTGATTTCGTTTTTGATTTTCGACAAGTTGTCAATGTAAAAGAATGAAATCTTTGACAAAGCTAGACCGAATCACTTAAATTGTCAGCAACGAAAAGTAGATCGTGATTTCGTTGCTGACAGCTTTTTGTCTGAAGATGAATCCATCAAGGAGGTATATATGAAGAAAAACAGAGCGCGTTCAACCGCCTCGCTTGTCATTTATGTCGTAACATTTGTTATGATTGTGGGTTTTGCACTTACCGGCTGTGAAAAAAGAAATGAGATTAAAGTCGCTGTTGCGGGTCCCTATACCGGCTCTGTTGCTGCTTTTGGAGAGATGATTAAGCGTGGTGCGGAACTCAAGGCAAAAGAGATTAATGCTGCCGGTGGCGTCAACGGCAAAACACTAACGCTTATCTTTGAAGATGATACCGGCAAAGAGAAAGAAGCCAGCCTGGTTGCAGAGCGAATCGCGAGCAATCGGCAGATTCTTGCAGTCGTTGGACACTTTAATAGTTCCTGCTCGTTAGCTGGTAAACCGATCTATAAACGTGCTGGTATAGTTGAACTCTCGCCTGGCTCGACCAACGTCCGTGTTTGTGCCGGTAGCGAGTGGACATTCAGAAATTTGTACCGTGACGATTTTCAGGGAGCGTTTGTAGCTAGGTATATCAAGAATGTATTGGGAGACATTCAAAAAGTCGCCATCTTCTTCGATAATGATGACTATGGGCGTGGTCTTAAAGATGGTTTTACCGAGGTTGCTGAAGAACTCGGTCTTGAAATCGTCGCAGCTGAGGCATACGATCGCGATAACACCGACTTTAAGGCGCAACTGACAAGCATTAAGGCGAAGCAACCGGATCTGATTTTTCTCTCAGGGTTGTACAGTCAGGCGGGATTAATCGCCTCACAAGCCCGTGAGGCAGGCATCACAGCGCAACTCTTTGGTGCGGATGGCGTTGATTCTCCGGATTTCCTTGAAATCGCTGGCGACGCGGCCGAAGGCACGTATGTCTCGACACCATTTGTGTTTGAGCTCGGCGGACCCGAAGCGCAAAGGATGGCGGTGGCGTTTGAGGAAATGCATGGGGTCGCTCCGGATACTTGGGCAGCGCTAACTTATGATGCGGTCGGCATGATTGTCGAAGCGATCGAAAAAGGTGGTGAAAATCGCAAAGCCATTCGTGATCATTTAGCGTCAATTGACAGTCCTGAAAAAGGGTACACCGGCATCACAGGTTTGACCTATTTTGATGAGAATGGGGATTGCACCAAGCCGGCTTATGTCAAGATTGTCAAAGATGGTCAGTTTGTGCCTGCTGAGGGGCAGATGCTTAGTACAGAGTAACGTGCAAGGCGGTGTCTCACGTAGCTGCTGTGGAACCCTGTTCTGTGCTTCGCTGACTTACCCGTTGACATTTCACACATAACGTCGTAGGAGTTTTTAATTTTTTTATGGCCCAATTTCTGGAACAAATTATTAACGGACTCGTGCTTGGCGGCATCTACGCCCTAATTGCCGTGGGCTATACGATGGTCTACGGCATCATCCAGCTCATCAACTTTGCACACGGCGAAATTTTTATGTTCGGTGCGTATTTTGCCTTCTTATGTGTCACGACCTTCGGCCTTTCATTTTGGGTTGCATTACCACTTAGCATGACCCTGTGCGCGTTGATGGGGATGTTGATTGACTTCGTCGCCTACCGGCCGCTCCGTAACGCCCCACGTCTCTCCGCCCTGATTACCGCCATTGGCATGTCCCTGATGCTGCAAAATCTCGCTCGCTTGATTTGGGGGGCAAGATGGCGCAAATTTCCCGCCGAAGCAACACCCACGCTCTTAACGGGCAATACTATCCCCTTACCCGGTGGGGCACAAGTTTCATTCCTAGATGTCTTTATTATCTTGCTCGCCATCGGCTTGATGATTGGCTTAAACCGGTTAATTCACTTAACAAAAATTGGAAAAGCGATGCGGGCTTGCGCTCAAAACAGAATCGCAGCAAGCTTGATGGGCATTGATACCAATCGCGTAATCACCGTGACCTTTGCAATTGGATCCGCACTGGGGGCCGTTGCCGGTGTCATGGTTGGGCTGCGTACTACAAAGGGGTCGCAGCATTTGCCGCCGCTGTGCTTGGAGGGATTGGTAACATTACCGGCGCAATGCTTGGCGGCGTGGTACTCGGGGTTGCCGAAGCCCTCGGTGCTGGCTACATCTCTTCTGAGTACCGTCTGGCGATTGCTTATATCATTATGATTCTCGTTATTATCTTTCGACCGTCTGGACTGTTGGGGAAATCAACAGCGACACGGGCTTAATCCAATAAACCAACATGCCGAAAAAGCTATTTACTTCCAAAACCATTATCCTCCTTGCAGCGATACTTCTATTTCCGCTTATAACCTACGGCTCAGACCGTATTGTAGATCTGTTATATGAACGCAACATGGTCTTACCGCTACCAAGCGGAGACTACATCCTCCGAGTCGTGGTGCAGGCTTGCCTCTATATGCTACTGGCTTTAGGGCTCAACATCGTGCCGGGATTCACAGGATTACTTGATTTGGGATATGTAGGATTTTACCTCGTCGGTGGGTATACGGCGGGGCTGTTGATGGCAAGGCTCGGTTGGAGCTACTGGATTGCGCTGCCACTTGCTGCAATTCATGGCGCACTCTGGGGTCTATTACGCGGTGCTCCTACCTTGCGTCTAACAGGAGATTATTTTGCCATCGTGACCTTTGGGTTCTCGGAGCTCCTTTTCAGAATCGTGAAAAATGAGGAATGGCTCATCGGTGGTCCCAACGGATTTGTAAATGATATTCCAGCCCCTACCTTTTTTGGATATGAACTCTACGAATACTGGCAACAGTATTACCATATCCTGATCTTGTTGGCTCTTACAGTTATCGTTGTGTATCGTTTGCAGAATTCGCGTGTCGGGCGAGCGTGGGCGGCAATCCGAGAGGACGAACGGGCAGCAGAGAGTATGGGGATTAACCTCCGCGAATACAAATCCCTTGCCTTTGCTGTCAGCGCGGCAATTGGAGCCGTTGGCGGTGCATTCTTTGCACAATTTCAGGTCAATATCAGTGCAGGTGCATTTGAATTTTGGGAATCTATCTTCATCCTATGCATGGTCGTACTCGGTGGCCTGGGCACCATCAAGGGCTCAGTTATCGGGGCCGGCCTCCTAGGGGTTTTAGGAGAGCTCCTACGTCCATTCGGTGGATGGCGCTATCTAATTTTTGGCATTATCCTAATCCTTATAATGCGTTTCCGTCCAGCAGGATTGCTATCAATGAAGGAGCAAGCCTAACCACAGACTCAGCAAGCGGTCAAGGGCCGATTTCGTTTTTGATTTTCGACAAGTTATGAACGTAACAGAATGAGACCTTTGACAAGATTAGACGGAATCACTTAGATTGCCAGTAATGAAACTTCGTTGCTGGCATTTTTTTGTGGCAGGACATACAGATGAGATAAAAAAGGAGCAAATATGCAGTAAAAAGCACCGTGGTTTTATAGTAAGGCAGGAGTGGCTATCCTACTCCTAGCGTTATTGACGATTCTATATGTGGTATCTGCTTGGGCACAAGAAAGCGGAGAACCTTCTGCCCTTGATAAAGCTAACGCGACAATTGGCGCGGTTCTCTTTTTTGACATCGCCTTTGGTTCTATTCAGATTGATGAGGGCGACCGAGATGGAAATCCGGTGCTGGACGCATCCGGCAATCCCCAGAAAAAGGTTATTAGTCTTCCTTTTCTTATTGTTATCCTAATCCTCGGTGCAATCTTTTTTACTTTCTGGTATCGCTGGATCAACGTGCGGGGATTGAAGCACTCCATCAACGTCATTCGAGGGAAATATGATAACCCAGAGGACACCGGGGAAATCTCCCATTTCCGTGCCCTGACAAGCGCGTTGTCTGCAACGGTTGGTCTCGGCAACATTGCAGGCGTAGCGATTGCTATTCAGTTAGGCGGTCCGGGCGCTGTTTTTTGGATGCTTATCGCAGCGGTATTCGGGATGACTGCAAAGTTCAGCAGTTGTACTTTATCCCAACTGTATCGGCAGACAAATGCAGATGGTAGCATCTCCGGCGGTCCCATGTACTACGTCGATATCGGATTGAAACAGCTGGGAGGCAGTTGGGCACCTTTGGGGAAAGTGCTAGCAATCATGTATGCACTGATGGTCATGGGAGGTGCCCTCGGTGTCGGAAATATGTTTCAGGTAAATCAGACAGCCGAGGCGTTTCGGAGCACTTTCGGACTTTCAGCAGGCGCGAACTGGATCATCGGTATTGTAATAGCAATTTTGGTGGGGGCAGTGATTATCGGTGGGATTAAACGAATTGGCGCAGCGACCTCTAAAATTGTACTTGCCATGTGTGGTTTGTATGTATGTGTTTCGATTCTAATAATTTTGATGAACTTTACCAAAATCCCTGAAGCCATCGGTCTTATCTTTAGCATGGCTTTCACAGGTAATGCTTTCTACGGCGGATTTTTTGGCGTACTGGTCTGGGTATCAAACGCGCATCTTTTTCAAATGAGGCGGGAATCGGCAGTGCTGCTATCGCTCACGCAGCAGCAAAGACAGAAGAACCTGTTCGAGAGGGTATCGTGGCGATGGTTGGTCCCTTCATTGATACTATCATCGTATGTTTGATGACGGCGATGGTAGTCATCATTACGGGCGCATGGAATGATCCCAACCTATCACAGTCTGATGGCGTTACGCTAACGACAAAAGCGTTTGAAAGTGCCATAGGTTGGTTCCCGTTGATCCTTACCATCAGTATCGGGCTGTTTTCCTATTCCACAATGATTTCTTGGGCTTACTACGGCGAACGGGGTTGGATCTACCTGCTCGACCATTTCGGTGGTGCCGGCCTAAACACTGTTATCGTTTTCAGAATTATTTTTATCCTTTTTGTTATCGTTGGTGCAGTCAATAAATTGGATGCTGTTTTAGACTTTTCGGATGCGATGGCTCTCGGTATGGCTTTCCCGAACATCATTGGAAGCCTCCTCCTTGCACCGAGGGTACTAGGAAAAGTCAGGGACTATTGGAACCGTTACCAATCGGGCGAAATGCAACAGGTTTAATAAATGGTGCAAATGTGAGACTGTAGTGCTTCCCCGTAGCCCAAGATTCCTAAGCCAATAAATCAACCGAGGATCTTGGGCTACAACAGGTCACATATAACGATAGAAGTTCAGCCGGATAGCAATGGTAACTGCACAGGCTGCCCTGTTTCATAGCACTGTAAAGCGGCGAAAGCAATCTCGTGCGTTTTAATAGCATCCTCTAGATTACAGTGCGATTCTTGATCATTCAAGATGGAATCAACAAAGTGATCCATCTGTCCTTGGAACGGATGGTGCGTGACATCGGCACTGTCTGGCATGATGGCTGGAATCTCCACCCATCCATTCTGTCCCGGATATTTGTGTGACCAGACCCGATTGTCTTTGATCGATCCACGGTTGCCAAAAATCTCAAGTGGGAAGGTATAGGGCATGATGCATCCGTAATTGACAGATACCTTACCCAACACACCGTTGGCAAATTTGACAAGACAGATTTCAAAATCGTCATATTCCAGCGGTGGTGCCTCCTGCCATCGGGACGTGAAGTAGTCATACTCCTCCGAAACTCCTTTGCGATAGCCCCCGGAATAAGCGAACACTTCGATGGGATCGGCAGCTTCGTACTTACCTTTGGCAGCAAACCAGCGAAGTGAATCAGCGGCGTGGCAGCCACCTGTAATCATCGCGCTCACACCTGTTGATTTCTTTCGGGCGTCCTCGTAACCTGTCCACCAACTAGCGATATCGTGCTGATAATCTGTTTCGACAAAGTAGGGATCGCCAATCGCGTTATCGGCAACCATTGCTTTGAGGGTCTCAAAAAGGGGATTCCAGCGTAAGACGAAACTCACTATTGTCTTCACCCCTGCTGATCGGACTGCATCACGCATCGCCTTGATTTCTTCTAGACTATTGGCAATCGGCTTCTCAATAACAACATGTATCCCGCTCTCTGCTGCGGCAATCGTATTTTCTGCATGTAAGTATTGAGGCGTACAGACAGAAACGATGTCTACACCATCATGCTTGAGGGCTTGCTCGTAGTTATCATAAAGCCCAATACCCTCTAATCCCGCCTCCGTTGCACGCGCTTGACAACTTGTTAATTTCCGGCTTGAGATTGCAACTACTTGTGTGTGTGGATTTGTTTCAAACGCTTTAATGTGTTGCGTCGATACCCAGCCTGCTCCGTGTACTAACACCCCTAATTTTTTTTCAGACATCTTAATCTCCTCTTTCTGTTTCGTAGTCTTGATAACAGCATAAATCAATCCTTCAATCAAGTCAACCCTTTTTCGGAACCGCCCTGGCAACCTGCCCTGGTACTCCCAACCGCTGAGATGGCACTCGCCATACTTTCACGTTGACATCGATCTGAGAATTCGTATAATCAAGCCCACATTGTAAAGGTGATTATGGGAGAAGAGAGAGTAAGGCCACGAACTAGCTTAGGTCAGGTTCATCAGGGAACACACTTGAACTCAAGGAGAGAAACGGATGCGTTATCCAGCCAACCAGCAGGTGGTACAAGGAGCAGATCACAACTTTGACGCCAATGTTTATACGCGTCTAGGTGTCAAACCGTTCATCAATGCTAACCTTCCCTTCACGTTTCTGAGCGCGACGGTGGTATGGCCAGAGGTGCGCCGTGCAATCGATGAAGCAGCGCATTATATGGTTGATGTGGTCGAATTGCAAAGGGCTGTGGGCAGACGGCTTGCGGAAATTTCGGGTGCGGAATCCGGCCTGGTCTCTTCTGGTGCTGCGGGATCTATGGCGCTGGCAACAGCAGCATGTATCGCCGGCACCGATCCGGAGAAGATTTGGCAACTGCCTGACACCACGGGTCTTAAAGATCAGGTGATTATGTGGGGTGGACGTAGTATCTTTGACAGTGCGTTGCGACTAGTGGGAGGCAAGCCGGTAGTGGCTAAGTCGCTGGACGCACTGCGTCGCTCCATCAACGATAAAACCGCCATGCTTTGTACGGGATATTCCGCTGATCCAGATCCTGTCAATCCACCTCCGCTAGCAGAGATGGTGGCGATATGTAAGTCTGCCGGTATACCCGTATTTGTGGACGCAGCCGGTGGTATCCCGCCCATTGACAATATCCAGCGGTATGCACGCATGGGCATAGACCTGTATGGGTTTAGCGGCGGCAAAGGGTTACGGGGACCGCAAGCTAGCGGCCTGTTGCTCGGGCGCCGGTACCTGATTGAGGCAGCGCTTGCCAATGCCACCCCAGTTGAGGGTGCCGTGTGCCGCGCAATGAAGGTCGGAAAGGAAGAGATTATCGGTTGTATGGCAGCGCTTGAAAAGTGGCTGACGATTGATCTTGATGCGTTGTATCGCGAACAGACGGAAACTCTGAAAATAATCGCGGGGTATGTTGAATCTGTGCCCGGTATTGAAACTAAGATTGAACTCCGTAACGGTAGTAACCGCTTCATGCAGTTGATTGTGGATTGGGATGAAGAGGCTTTGGGGCTGACTGTAGATGAGTGCGGACGCGAGTTGCGCGAGGGGAGTCCGCCTATATCGGTGCTGTGTAACTATAATCCTTATGTGACGAGGGTCCGCGAATTTTTCCCCCCGGCTCCCCCTGATGCAAGATTAGTCAAGCGGCAGAGTAGTCCACTGACAGTGTTCTCTCTCAGCCTTCAGCCCGGCGAAGAACGGATTGTTGGCACCCGACTTCGTGATGTATTGTTTGCAGCACGTGCCAGGACCTCGGCACGGTAAGTTGAGGGAATCAGGGCACTAGAACCTTACCAACCCCAAACATGAATCTGGGTATTCATATCAAATGGGCAAGAAAGCTTTTCAGACATTAGTGCTAACGGCGCCGAGTCGTGAGGTTCAAGGGCAAAAATAGGAGAACGGCACAGAATGCAAGTATCCATTGCCACTCTTGGATAAGCGGCGCAAAACCGAATATTTGTTGCGTTGTTGGCAGATAGACGATAGAGAGATGCAGCGCAATACACGCCAAGATAGTAAAACATAAGGGCAGATTTGCCCTTATCCTTTGAAAAACAGATTCCCAGAAAAGGCGATGGCACTGAAAACTCGAAATCAACAGCCCAAAAATCAATGTGGTACATGCTGCCGTTTGTGCGGTGGCATGAGGGTTCTGCGGAGTCGCATCTGTATTTACAGATGTAAGAATAAAACTAAAAATAGTCATTGATGCGATGACAATGCTGCGCAGCATCATATCGTAGAAATCCGCTCGTGATAGGAAGGGTGGAATCGTTTGCGGTCTGCTATATCTAATATCACCACGGATGCGATCGCATCCCAAACTCATCAGTGGTATCAAACTTACCAGTAAATGAACCCAGAACAGCTGCAGCAGGGTCAACGGCATAGGTAAATCACGTAGCGCGGGAAAAAAGAAAGCGAAATGCGGTAGCGCGTATCCGATGACAAGCGTGAGAACCTGTGCAAGGCTGCAGGAGAGCAGCCAGCGCATTGAACTTCTCAAGTTGATATATGATTCACGGACCTGACGCATGAGATCTGTGATGACACCAAAGCCCTCGTTAAGTACTACACACCCTGCGCGGTGTTGTACAATATGGGATGAGCGCGCAGCGGAAGCGAAACCGACATCTGCCATTCGCATCGCCCGCAAATCGAGTGGTGATTTTCCCCAGAATCCAACAGAATAACCGAGACGCTTTAGATGTTGTACCAAGTTCTGTTTTTGTTCAGGGGTAGGGCGGCAATATACAAGTAAGCGATTTACAATCGATTCATACTGCTCATCACTGAAATCAGCCAAGTCTTCTTGCGTAACAACACCGTGTTTATCTTGAACAATAGCCAATTCTTTGGCGATATCTAGAGCGGCATTCCTGTCTCTATCTGTTATTGTGACGATTTTTAGTCCTGCATCTAGACTGGATTGGATACTCTGCTTTGAATCAGGGTACTCTAACTCCATAAAAGTGATAAAGCCTAAAAAGGTCATGTTATGTTGCGTATCTTCGAGCGGGGGCGGAGTGTTTAGGTTTCGATAGGCGACAGCGAAAGCTTGAGTTTTGCTATTTGATAGGTATTCAATTGCCTGATGTATCAACTGTTTCTGGTCGAAACTCATGTAGTTAGCATTTCCATCGACCTGAATGCGGTGGCAAGTTTGCAGGATTGCCTCTGCATCACCGAACATCAATTTTAAGAACTTCCCGTCTTGGAGTGCAAAAACGAGTGTTTTATATGGGCATTCTGATGTCTGAATCTGTTCATCAATCTTGGTGAAGGCTTCATTATAACGCTCCAAGTCAAATCCAATTCTTTCGGCAACTTGGTTCAGCGTATCGCTGATGCTTACTTCCACTACAGTCGAAGCTTCCGCCATACCACTCCTGCTTGTATCAGCAGCACAGTGGCTTGCAAGCAGAATTAGCAGCGGAAATTCTCGTGGCATTTCTGAATCGGGTAAGGCCGTTAAAATTGTAGCTTCATCAGTCTCAGCCGATATGTGTTCATCACGGGATTTCAACCAAGCTTCCCACGTCTCGCGATCGACGAGACTGTCATCGACAAAAACGTGCGAAACAGCCATCTCCTCCGTCATAAAATTGCCTACTTCATCAACGCATACCGTCGTAAGTTTGCCCAATCTTTCCAAATTGACAAGATTACGGATTGCGACTCCTTTCTGTAAAAGTGTATAAGCGTGTTGGGTTAGGATGGCCCGACTCGCTGAGGCAATCCCTTCTGGAATCGCAGCCACAACAAAGCCAAAACTAAGAAACAGGATTTCACTCCAATGGGCACTTTTATCTTGAAGTAGAAACGCTAGGCCGATCGCTACCGCTCCTAAAATTCCCCCGATAATTTGGAAATAATCGTAAAAGAGGCCCATCTGTACTTCCGCTTCGGCATCTAGGTCAACCATAGCGGGCGTACGCTTATCGGATCGGTTTATCTCCAGCTGATCGTTGATTCCAACAACAATTGCGCGTGCTTCTCCTTCCAAGACATAGGTTCCGGCAAAGATCATATTACTTTGCTTGTTGGGTGACAGATTTGGAGTGGAGATATCTTCATCGTTTTTGTGCGTGTAGGCGGTCGTTCCGAACACCGGCGCCTCATCGACCACCAAGGCATCAGCCTCAACGATGCGAGCATCAGCCGGAACATAGTCTCCTTCCTTCAGGAGCAATAGATCCCCGGGGACAATGGCGTTAGGGGGTAGTTTGAGAACACCCCCATCTCGAATAACGGATACACTGACCTCTAAATGGGTTTTAATAGCCTGAAGTTGAGAGTGCGCCCGCCCAGCGTGAATGAATCTCCAAAGGACATGAAAACAAAGAATGGCCGAAAATACTAGGATTTCGTGAATCGTGCGTTGAAGGTAGAAAAGGAGGCAAATAACAACGAACAGGAGTATGACTGTTAAATTGGCGAATTGTCTTAATAAGAGAGCAAAGAATGAACGGTCATGGGTTTGCAGGAGTTCATTGCTGCCGTATTTTCCACGTTGGGAAGTAGCTTCCTGACTGCTCAACCCATGATCGAGGTCTGTTTTGAATTCATGTAGAAGATGTGGGATCTTTTGGGAGTACCAATTTGACATGGTTCAAAGTTCTTGTCTGAAAACTTCAGAAAGTATGAGAGATAAAACAGTTTACCAAGGATTCAGCAGAGTCAAATAGGACCTGTCCGATAAAATCTGCTCTGTGCTAAAGAGTGGAGGTATATTCTACCACGTAATCATATGTCTGAAAACAAAAAAAGCCTCGCTTAATGACGAGGCTTTGAATTTAACAAATCTAATGGAATAAGCGGCTAGAATTCGGGACGTTGTGGATACACGCTAATTTTCCTGCGAAACTTATCCTTCCGCTCAAACCAGACATAGCCATCAATCTTCGAGAAAAGCGTGTAGTCGTTCCCAACCCCAACGTTCCTTCCGGGGTGGATGTGTGTGCCTCGCTGTCGAACCAGAATGCTCCCAGCGGTCACAACACTGCCAGAAAACCGCTTGACACCAAGCCGTTTACCGATACTATCTCGTCCATTACTCGTACTTCCGCCGCCTTTTTTATGAGCCATTTTCGTTTTCCTTGTTGGGTGCGTTATTTCCGTCTCGTATTTCAGTAATGCGTAATCGGGTAAATTGCTGCCGGTGTCCAAGTTTCCGCTTATAACCCTTGCGCCTTTTCGACTTGAAAACGATAATTTTTTTGTTCTTAGCTTGTTGTACTACTTCGCCGACGACAGCGGCATCTTCAAGATATGGTGTGCCGACTTGCACGTTGCCGTTACCATCGCCTATAGCCAATATTTCTGATAGGGTCACTTCTTCACCGGCAGGCGCATCTAACTTTTCAATGTCAATTAGCGTATCCACCTGAACACGATGCTGTTTCCCACCCGAGGCAAATACAGCATACATCTTTCTTTCTCCTTAAAAAAAATCTGTGTAGTGTTAGCGTCCCCTGCAAATCAAGCGGGGACGCGAGTAAGAATTATAACAGAAATTCTCTCCACAGTCAATGTTAATTCAAGTAAATCTCGCGATTTGAACCTTCTGCAAAGATTTGATAATCCTCAAGATGCACATCCGCGTCCCCTTGCAGCCGAATCTGTATATTCATAGATTTTTCAAGTTGGCGCAATCTACCGGCTTTCTCGTCGAGCAGATGGGATACAATGTGTTCATTTGCAACCACCCTCAAACGTCGTTTCCGGGATTTCCGTTGCGCTTTCTTGATAGATCGGAGCAGATCAATCGTGATGGTAGCAGTTGAAAGGACTGAACCGTGTCCATCACAATAGGGACAAGATTCAGTCAGAACAGTCGCTAAACTGGGACGGGTCCGCTGCCGTGTCATTTCCACAAGTCCAAGATCGGATATGTGTAACAGGTTAGTTCGAGCCCGATCTTTGTCTAACGCCTGCTGCAGCATCTTATAGACCATTCGTCGATGCTCGGGGTCATCCATATCAATAAAATCAATGACGATAATTCCCCCAAGATCTCTTAGACGAATCTGCCGCACGACTTCTTCAACAGCCTCTAGGTTTGCACTCAAGATGGTACTGTCGGGGTCTCCTTTCCCGACAAATTTCCCTGTATTGACATCAATAGAGACCATCGCTTCGGTCTGTTGAATAACGAGGTGCCCACCACATTTGAGCCATATTTTTTCACTCAGCGCCTTTTTGATTTCTTTATCAATGCCGTAGGCTTCAAAAATGGGTGTAGATTTGTCATAGAACTTGACCTGTGAACGGAGTTCAGAGCCAGAAGATGAAAGATAGTCTATTGCGTCCTGATATTGCTCCTTGGAATCAATGACAAGCCGCTTGACTTCACTTGTGAATGAATCTCGAATGACTCGAACAATGAAACTGTGTTCCTTATGGACAAGGCTAGGAGCCTGTATCTTGTCGGCCTGTTGTACAATCCGTTTCCATTGGCCAACTAGGTACTGAATCTCTGTGGCGAAATCTTTCTCACTTTTTCCTTCAGCAGAGGTCCGAATAATAAATCCACCCTCGACGTCAGCCCGTATCGCTTCAGCAATGTCCCTGAGACGCTGCCTCTCTTCTGCTGACTCAATCCGGCGGGACACACCGATGTTCGACGCGGTGGGCAGATAGACAACATAACGCCCAGGCAGCGTGATACAGGTTGTTACACGGGGTCCCTTTGTCCCAATCGGCTCTTTTCCAACCTGCACTAGGATCTCTTGGTTTGGGTGAATAAGGTCGCTGATAGAATACGGATATCCCCTTCCGGGTTTTGGTGAATCGTTCGACTTTCTATTTAGATCGAGTTTTGTAGAATCGTCATTGGAACTATCCTCTTCCAGATCGCGAACAATATCTGAAATATGCAGAAAAGCGTGTCGTTCCAGTCCAATGTTCACGAAGGCAATCTGCATACCCGGAAGCACGTTCTCTACACGACCCTTATAGGTGTTGTTAAGCGTATGCTCGTCATTTTTGCGTTCAATATCGATCTCGGTTAGAACGCCATCTTCAAGTACGGCACATCGCGTTTCATACTCATCGTCAGAAATGATAATCTCTTTTTCCATTGTCGCCTCCGTCCTTAAGTTCAAGAACGAGGTCACACAACTCACAACCGGTCTATCTATGGAGGCAACGAACAAAACAATCAGGCTTAGGAAAAAGTAATCTTTTAATCATTTTAATCAATAGTGGTAATCCGTATGCTTTTGCATTATCCGGGCATATCATACAATATCGCCCCGGCGTAAGACCTACGATAGATACAGCTTCACGGTTTTCTTGTTCGCTGTTACTGCACCATCACTAAACTCATGATAATCTTCACCATGACGGCATCCAGAACCGAAACGTGAAGTGCTTCGCTGATCACGTTTCATGTATTGTATCCAAGCTCTTGAACTATTGAGAATCTTGTAAGAACCTGAAAATTAAAAGATTAATGAGCACGCCCACTGTCACTAAACACGTGACAAAACCTCATGAGAACAGGATAAACACCAAAGCTGCTAGACCGTTAGGAGCGGGAAGAAAGTAAGTGGGGTATGAGGAAGAGTTTGTATAGGCCCGCACTAGACGGAAAGTGTTGTTCAACGAAATTCTTCACAGGTTATCTGTGAGTACACTCTTTCAACCTGATTCGTTTAGAACCTTAATTTTGTTCGCGCGGAGTCATTGTGACCACTGGTATAATCAATTCTCCCGTTGAGATGCCTCCATGTTGGAAACCACCTCGGAACTGGCGGGTATATTCATTGAATTGATTGGGGTAAACAAAGTAATAATCTTCTTTTGCAATAATGTAGTTTTTACTTGAGTTTTCGGCAGGTAGTCTATACCGTTTCGGATCATCGATATAAATAGCTTGATCGGTATCGCAGCCTAAATTTGTACCCACTTTGAAGCGCAGACTCGTAGAGGTTTCGCGGTTGCCGTACGCTCTTGATGGTCGATTACAGAGGACCGAACCGTGATCTGCTGTTAGTACGATAACGGCATCCTGTTTCGAGATGATTTTTAAGATCTCGAATAGCGCCGAGTGAGCGAACCACGATTTTGTTAGAGATTGAAAGGCGGATTCATCCGGCGCAATCTGTTGAAGAATGTCTGACTGTGAACGCTGATGCGTCAGCATATCAATGAAATTCACGACCAGAGCGGATAGGCTGATTCGATCAAACGAAGAAACTTGGCGTATAAACTCATTGCCACCTTTGATATCGAAGATCTTAAAGTACTTTAATCCCGATTTAAGTTTGATTCCTGCACGTTGGAGTTGGAGTTGGAGGAGTTGCCTTTCGTAACGATTCGTGCTGGTTTCGTCCGCGGCATCCTCCTGCCAATACTGTGGAAATCTTTCCGCTAGCTCTTGCGGAAACAGACCACTAAAAATCGCATTACGCGAGTAGAGCGTTGCGCTCGGTAAAATTGAAAAATAGTAATCCCTATCAATATAGAAATAGGGTTGGAGTACCGGTTCAATTGCTATCCAATGATCGAGTCGTAGACAATCAACGACGATCAGATACACCTGGCGTTCCTCACGGAGGTGGGGGATAACAAATTTATCAACAACATCAACAGACAGAATAGGAGAATCCTCGCCCTTTAACCACCGGAGGTAGTTTTCCTGTACATAACCAGAAAATAAAGCGTTACATTCTTTTTTTTGCTCTAAATGTGTTTCTTCAAGTCCTGTTTGTGCCAAGTGATTAAACTCACGGTCCCACTCGAGTAATTTCAGATAGATTTCTATCCATTCCCGCCAGTCTGGATCTGCGTCCTTAGTGGCACGGATTTGGTTAAAATCGTGGGTATAGTTACGTGGCACCTGTGCTTCAACGATATTCGTCTGATCCAGTACACGCTTTAGGGTCGAAGCGATTTGCGCGACACCAATGGGTTTCACCAAAAAGTCGCTAACCCGTTTTCCTAGCGCCTCATCAATTAACCGATCTTCGCTGCCTTGCGTGACCATAATCACTGGTAGTATGGGGTTAATTTCACGGATTCGGTCCAATGTTGACATACCATCTTGCCCTGGCATCACCTGATCCAGCAAAACAGCGTCGTAGTAGGATTCCTTGAGTAACGAAATCGCATCAGTTCCATTGGAAACTGGTGTGACATCGTAAGACTTCTCGCGGAGAAGAAGAATGTGGGGTTGCAGTGCGTCAATCTCGTCATCAACCCAAAGGATTTTACGTGTTATGTTTTGCGCTAACACTTTGTTCCCCTTTCTTTCTCTCCTTAGATTTCATCCAGAACAGTGACACTTTCGTCAGAAGTTTAGCTGTTTTCTGATCCTCAGCCGTTTCTACGGGCAATACAATCTCGAAGGTTGTCCCTTGGGAACTAGTATGAACGAGTCGAATCTGCCCATGATGATATGCTTCAATGATTCGCTTGACAAGCGTCAAACCAAGTCCCCATCCATGCTTCTTCGTTGTCATCCCTGGACGAAAGATTTTATTTCTGTTTTGCCGGGGAATTCCTTGTCCATTATCTCTATACCGGATGACAATCTGATGCTCCTTTGGATGGAGTCGTGGGTCAATTTCGATGACGCCATTTTCTTTGTCTATTGCATCAAGTGAATTCCGGATCAGATTTTCAAAAACCCATTGTAACAGATCTGCATTCGCTACAATTTCGGGAAGTTTGCGGTCAACGACGCGCAATTCAACCTGTTTGCTCAGATTTGGCAAACGCTTTTGGAAGTAAGCAACGGCATCGCCGATAACTGTGTTAATATCGATACGGGTTTGTTGTGGATACGATCCAATTTTGCCGAAACGTTCTGTAATACGTTGGAGTCGAGTAAGATCGCTCTGCATATTAGCATAAATTTCGGTAGTCTTGCTGTCTCCTTGCTGCTTGTCCAACTCCATTGATAGCTCGACCCACCCCATCAGGGAAGAAATCGGTGTGCCGAGTTGATGCGCGGTCTCCTTTGCAAGCCCACCCCAAATCGACGCTTGCTCCACGGTTTTAATCCGTCGATAGCTCAAAAAGCCGACAATCAAGATGGTCGAGAAGACTACGACCAACACGATGGGCATAACGAAGATGATGTAGTCAGGGGTTACCTCGTAGTACAGATGACCTTGAAGGGGCCTGCCGGGGTTGGTTTGCAGTAAGACAAAGCGCCCCATGGCTTTGGAATTATGAACAAGTCTCTTCGCCCGCTCATATTGCTCCGGCGTAGCAATCTCCGCTTTAAGCCATTGATCCCAGATCTTCCACTGCCGGGGATTGTCCTTCAAATCCGTGATGACAAACGGGAGTCGATCAATTGCATTAGCATCCGCTTCGCCATGATAAAGATACCCATCAGACATGAAATTATGGAGCGGTATTGGTTCGTTCCGTTTCATCCTATTGAGAATATCAATAAGTTTTGACTTCTCAGCGTCAGAGAGCGGGATGCCATCATCAATTTTTTTTTCAATAATCTTATCGCTAAGATTTTTAGCGATTTGGACTTGACCATCGTCGGCATCTGTCATAATAAATGAGAGCCGGCTTTCAGTCAACAACTCCTTATTAATAATCTGGCTTAGTTGGCTTTGGAGTTGCCCATCATTGAGACTCAGCAGCACAGCCGTAAGATGTGCCAATGGTTCTACCTGCTTCACAAAAACTTCATTATGTTGGAGAAGCCGTCGGGTATAATACACGAAGGCAAGCGAAAGAATCACCAACCCAACAACGAAGTAGGTAAGCAAGAAATTGGAGGCGGCGTAGCCCGTGGGAACAGTTCTCTGACGTTTGAAAAACATCTGTGTGCCCTAATCAAGCACGACACAAATTTGCGTGCGCACGAAATATATGTTTGGTAGTATTGTATCAGACAACATAGTGTAAAGTCAAGGACTCGTTTGGCGCATTTCAAAAACAGGCTTGACATCACTCTGTGGATTCTTTTATAATCAACCTTAGTTCCTTCCACGCACGCCATGAGTACACAAAGGAGGTTTAGATGCGATCTGCCGACAATAGAATCCACTCCATCATCTTGATATTATCCCTATCCTTCTGGATTGGCTGCCAAGGCGGTGCTTTCAACATCGGCGAGATTGGGACTAGCGAGAATCCGCTCCAAAAATCAGGCGAGTTGACGGAAAATGAGGTGTGGGCGGGGAAGATCCAAATTGTTGGTGATGTCATCGTCCCTGAAGGGAAGACGCTGACCATCCGATCCGACTCGGTTGTCGGTCTCGATTCGGAAACTGGCACTCATCAACTGATTATCCGCGGGTCGCTGTATGCAGAGGGCGATCCAGACCGTATGATTATATTTGGTTTACTCGGATCCGAAACAAAACCGCCCAAAACTGGCGATTGGGTGGGCATCCGATTTGAAGGAACGAGTCCCAACTCTCATCTGAGTTACTGTCGTATTCAGGAAGCTGACATAGCGCTATCGTCCGAATCCGATGGCGTGCAGATTGAAGGCTGTTTGCTACAAAACAACAAGATGGCAATTCTCTGTAACGATAGCTCTCCAACGATAAGCGACAACCAAATTGACAAAAATGGCACAGCAATTAAATGTCTGAAAAATGCGTCCCCAGAGATAACTCGAAACTCCATCCTAGCAAATGAGCTAGGGATTGTCTGCGATGATGACTCCCGACCAACGATTCATTACAACGAAATATCCAGTAACTATCAAGATGCGATTAGGTGTCACGCCTCTGCTTCACCTGAGATTGTGTCAAATAACATCACTGCCAATGGAGGTTGGGCGGTATATGATGGTGGCCGCCTACGCGAAAATTACATTCGTGGGAATAAGGAGATAGGGCCTGACGTCGTTGACCGCGGCACGGGACGCGAGAGTGGGCAATTCTACGGTGTAGACGAAGTTTTAGATCCGCTCGCAGCGCCTGTGCCTGACGCCGGGACACAACGGGAAGGGTACTAGGCATGATATGACAAAATCCACTCAAAACTCAGTAGGTCACCATAATTGGCCCACTTGGGTTGGCACAGATGAAGCGGGCAAAGGGGATTATTTTGGGTCGTTGACTGTAGCGGCTGTATATGTCAATTCCGAGATCCGTGAACTACTGCACACATTGGGGGTCCGTGACGGGAAACAACTCTCCGACTCGCGGGTTAGGAAGCTGGCGCAAGAAATGCGGTTGCATTGTGGTGATAATATCTCACAGTTTAGTCTTGAACCAGCTCGATATAACGAACAGTACACTGTATTCAGGAAGAGAGGACAAAATCTGAACCACCTCCTTGCATCGCTGCACACTAGGGTGATTCAGGAACTCCTCAAGCGTGTGAATTGTCGTTACATCCTTGTAGACCGTTTCGCTAAGGAGGAAGTATTGGAAACAGAGTTGCAGGTTGCTCTGAATCCCAGCATCAGGTTGGTGCAAATGCCGAAAGCGGAAGGTGATATCGCTGTCGCTGCTGCATCAATTATTGCCCGTGACATTTTTCTTCAAGAACTAGAACAACTTTCTAATAAATACCAAATCCAGTTACCCAAAGGCGCGTCACAAGTCATTGACACAGGCAAACGGTTTGTTAAACAGCACGGCGCTGAATCTTTGCGTCATGTCGCTAAGCTGCACTTTCGGACAACGACGGACATTTTAGGAAATGAGCAGTAAACCGAAAACACAATAAAAGGAGGGAGAACGTTATGTTGACTCGCTTAAAAGTTTCTGGATTCAAAAACCTTATTGATATTGATGTTCCCTTGGGCCCCTTTACCTGTGTTGCCGGTGCAAACGGCACGGGCAAATCGAATCTGTTTGATGCGATTCAGTTTCTCAGTGCCTTAGCCAACGATACATTGATAAATGCAGCCCGGTCAGTGCGCAGTGAGGAGGGCATCGTATCGGCGATAAGGATACTACGGAGATGTGCTTTGAAGCGGAGATGATAATTCCCCAAGAAGGGATAGATGACTTGGGGCAGCAGGCAAAAGCAACTACGACGTTTCTCCGTTACCGTGTTGCACTTGCGTATCGTGTGGATCATAGCTTACCCTCGCTGGGCACCCTCGAACTCATTGAGGAGAGACTTGAGCGTCTAAAATTAAATGACTGGAAAAAACATCTGCCATTCGCGGATCAAAGAAAAAGATGGCGCGATTCTGTATTAAAAGGTAGGAGAGCGGTCCCTTTTATTTCAACTGAAGATCAGGAAGGGAATTGCGTTATTAAGTTACATAAAGATGGCGGAAGTAGTGGCAGGCCTCAAGCTATTCTGGCGAAAAATCTTCCACGCACCGTACTTTCTACTGTCAACGCCGCGGAGAGTCCAACAGCACTGTTAGCGCGTCGTGAAATGCAGTCTTGGCGGTTACTACAATTGGAGTCTTCTTCGCTGCGTGAACCTGATGAGTTCACAACGCCGCCCGGCTTAGGTAGCGATGGCTCTCACTTGCCAGCGACCTTATTTGGACTGGCACGGTCTCAAGAAAACACAAATCCAACCTCTAACGGGCAGCAGATATATGATCGGGTCGCCGCTCGGCTATCAGAACTGATTGACGATGTTGCTTCGGTCGGGATTGATCGAGATGAACGACGTGAGCTACTCACTTTGGAAGTCAAAGACCATAGCGGTACAATTCACCCAGGGCGCTCGCTTTCTGATGGAACGTTACGCTTTCTAGGACTATCAATTTTAGAATTAGACCCACAAGCGAGTGGTCTCATCTGCATGGAGGAACCGGAAAACGGTATTCATCCAGCACGAATTCCCTCGATTTTGCGGCTACTTCAGGACATCGCCACCGATGTGGGGCACCCTGTTGGACCGGATAACCCACTATGTCAGGTAATTGTTAATACACATTCCCCAATATGCTTTTGATTGCAGACTTGAGAGAGATGGTACAGAATAATCAGCGATTTAAGGGGGTGCGCTTTAGCTGGTTACCCAATACATGGCGGGCAAAAGCTCTGCCGGACGTTCAATCTGTAGCCAAAGGTCAGTTGTTGGCTTACCTAGGGTCTACTGAACCGATAGACTCGGAGTCTACTGAGCCAATAGACTCGTCACCGAAACCAAAGCTGAAAAAACCCCAACGAGTTATAGACAGTCTCCAACTCTTACTTTTTGATTATAGTGGTCCAGAATGACAGAGCTACGGTATACCCTAGTGACAGATGGTAGTTCAGATATTGCATTAATCCCGATTCTTACCTGGTTATTGAGAGAGAATGGTGTGGCGTATGCCATTCAATCTGCATGGGCAGACTTGAACAGGATTCCCCACCAAAAGCGAAGGCGATTAGAAGATAAAATTCACTGGGGTCTCGAGCTCTATCCTTGTGATCTCTTGTTTGTTCATCGAGATGCCGAAAGAGAACCACGGGAGAACCGTGTCAGCGAAATTACGACAGCAATCCAAAGCGTTGTTATCTCCGTTCCGCCAAGGATTTGTGTTGTGCCAGTTCGTATGCAGGAAGCGTGGTTACTGTTTGATGAACCAGCCATCAATCATGCAGCTGGAAACTCTTCTAATCGCCAATCGCTATATCTGCCTGCAATTAGTCGGCTAGAGGACTTGCCAGATCCGAAAACGGTACTGCATGAGCGTCTCAAGCAAGCAAGTAACCTCAAAGGACGGCGTTTAAGCGGGTTTCCGGTGAGTGAATATGCCCGTCGTGTTACTGAGTTCATTCAGGATTTTTCCCCCTTGCGTGCATTATCTGCCTTTGCTGCTTTGGAAAGTGAACTCCAACAGATAATCAAACAGCAGGGCTGGGATACATAATGAAATGATAGGACTTCGATAAGGGTTATGGAAAAGCTATTTCGGGAACCGCTCATATTTTGAAAAGAAACTCGCTCAGAATATAAGGCTGTCATTGAAGGGCATGGGATGCGCCGAGGTGCGGCGCATATACGGACGCATTCTAGTGATGCTGCAACCCGAAGCGGATGTTGCAGCAGTCCAAGAGCGGTTGGGCAGGGTCATGGGAATAGCTCATTTTGAACTGGTCGCTGCCGCGGAACTAACGATTGATGCTATTCAAGATGCGGCATTGGAGCTCGTCAAAGATCAGCAGTTCAAGACGCTTAAAGTTGAAACGAAACGGGCAAACAAACGTTTTCCGCTGACTTCGCCTGAAATAAGTGCGGCGGTGGGGGCGCATCTGCTCGGCGCGACCGGCGCATCAGCAGATATGTACACGCCTGACTTGCGCTGCAACATTGAAATTGTCGACGAAGCAGCATACATTTATGTGGAAAAACTTCGAGGGGTTGGCGGGCTGCCAGTGGGTGCGAGCGGGAAAGTCCTCGTCATGCTCTCTGGCGGGATCGATTCGCCGGTTGCCGCTTGGCGGATGATGAAACGCGGTGTCAAGGCACTCTTCATACATTTTTACAGCTATCCCTACACAGACAGAGCATCGCTTGAGAAAGTAGAGGAACTTGCTGAGATCTTGGCGACATGGAACTATCGGACACAGATTTTCCTTGTCCCATTCGCAGAAGTTCAACAGGAAATTGTAACTCGGACCCCTGCGCCGTTTCGGGTCATCCTCTACCGCCGAATGATGGTACGTATTGCGCAGCAGATTGCAGCCGCTGCAAAAGCGGCGTGCCTCGTCACCGGCGAAAGTCTCGGGCAGGTCGCCTCGCAAACGCTGGGCAACCTTCGCGTGATTGAGGAGGTTGCGGAGATTCCTATTTTGCGTCCACTGATTGGCGACGATAAAGCGGAGATTATGGACTTGGCGGAGCAGATCGGGACCTTTGAAATTTCGACGATCCCTCATGATGACTGTTGCTCGCTCTTTGTTCCTGAACATCCAGCGACCAACGCATCGCTTGAAGCGGTTCAAGAGGCGGAGGCAGCACTGGATGTTGATATGTTGGTGCAGCTAGCGGTGGAGTCGGTCGAAAGAAGGATAGTTGACAATTCTAAGTTCTGACTTTTGGTGAATTCTACAATTACTTATACACCTTCAATGCACAACCAACCCCCTAAATCCCCCTTATCAGGGGGACTTTTGAAACTTCACAAAGGAAAGTTATTGGTGAACGTCTCCTTATTTCTATGATTCACCATAACTTCTTTTACGCAGTTTCCGTGAGAATTGCTTTCAGTCGTTCTGGATAGTTCGTCAGAATCCCGTCAACACCGATTTCAATGTAAGCCTGCATATCTTCGGGGGTATCCGCGTAGAAGACGTGCACAATTCGTCCCGCGGCATGTGCCTTTTGAACAAACTCCTGAGTCGTAATGTCCCGTCCGGGCTGCATCGTCCGAAGTCCCATCTCTACCGATTTACGGATATATTCCTCTGGGGTACGATTCGCACGAAAGATCCGACATTCGATCCGTAAGTCAATATCAGCGAAAATTCCAACGCTTGCATCGCTGCATGTCAGAATGGAATCCTCTACCATGTGAAAGTCATTCAACGCCTTTGCGACCTTGCGTTCATAGTGTCCGTCTGGATTACCGCCTTCCTTGAGATGAACATTAAGCTCCACCTTCCCCTGCACGAGCTCCAAGGTTTCTTCCCATGTCGGCACACGTTCGCCCCGAAACTGTTCACCAAACACCCCTCCGGCATCAAGGGCTTTGATTTCGGTCAACGTGAGTTCCGAAATCGCACCCGTGCCGTCAGTTGTCCGATCCACGGTTGAATCGTGCATGACGATTAGATGGTCATCCTTTGTCAGGTAAAGATCGAGCTCTATCTCATCAACGCCAATTTCTAACGCCCGCTGAAAAGCGAGCAGTGTATTTTCGGGGTAGTTTCCTGATGCACCCCGATGGGCAACATTAGCAACCATTTTTATACCTCTTGAACTCACAGTGAAAACCTGCTAAAGTAGGCAAATATCTTTCTGCTATCAGAAGTGAACTCAATCGTAACACGGGCTAAAAGCGTTCGTCAATGCAAAAATGGTATGTAGGATACGGATGGACATTAACCGTCACAGAAGGAGATTTCATGGATGAAATGCGTCTACAAACAATCCTAGAAGGTTTTCGAGAACGGAAGATTATGGTTGTCGGGGATTTTTATCTCGACGCCTATTGGATAGTTGATAAAACGAAATCAACCCTGTCGCTAGAGACTCCTTGGCATACGAACCCTGTCGTCGAGCAACGCTACAGTCCAGGTGCGGCGGGGACTGTTACCAACAACCTTGCCGCGCTAGAGGTCGGGGAAATTTACACGTTAGGAGTGATTGGCGAGGATGGGTTTGGCAGCACCTTGCTCGACCGGTTAGAAGCCAATGGCAGCATCACAGATTTTATGATTACTGCTCCGGATCGGTTTACCCCCACCTATCTTAAACCCATCCATCGCGGCTATGAAGGGATTGAAACGGAAGGCCCCCGATTTGATATAGAGAATCAATCTATGATGCGGTCTGAAGTGGAGGATAGAGTGATTCGCGCGCTGCGTGAATGTGTGCTACAAGTGGAGGGGATCATTGTTGGAGATCAGATGCCACATGATAATTGGGGAGTGGTAACAGATCGGGTGCGATCAGAAATCTGCCAACTTGCTGTAGAGTTTCCCGACAAAATCTTTTTTGTGGATTCTCGGACACGGATCGGAAAGTACCGTCATGTCATTATCAAACCGAACCGATTTGAGGCGAAACGCGCAGTCGATCCGGATTGGACTGATGGAGAAGTCGATATAGAGGAAGTAAAGCGATGTGGGCAGATCCTGATGGAGCAGACGGGAAAGCCACTTTTTGTAACCGTTGGTCCGAAGGGCATCTTGGTATTTCACAACGGACAGGTCGAACATGTACCGGGTATCCCACTTGACCAAGAGCTCGATCCGGTGGGAGCGGGGGATAGCGTTTCTGCAGCGATTATTGCGACACTTTGCGGTGGCTCTAGCTACCTTGAAGCGGCGCAGGTCGGAAACCTTGTCGCATCGGTTACCGTTACTAAAATTGGGACAACGGGCACCGCTTCACACACTGAGGTGATCGAGCGATTCGGGCAGATCTGATTTTTAACGTGAGATTTCCCTTGAACAGTCCATAAAGAAGTGATATACTTATGCTATGTATAGTATATAGGGCTTACACAAATTTGGCACACGGGAGTAGATTTTTAATTTTTAACCCCCGAAATCCCCCTTATCAGGGGGACTTACGAACGCGCTGCGTAAGTCCTAGTATATTGAAAAACGGCGGTTTTGAGACTGAAGAAT
>JAGWBT010000026.1:0-6345 GCA_021295755.1 Candidatus Poribacteria bacterium | reverse complement strand
ATAACAATTTTGGCATTCATAGCATAAGCAGAGGTAAGTCAATCAACAGATGAAGGATCGTCAGCTTTCGCATTTCACGCAAAGGAGACATGGATGAGAGAGACAATCAGCATAAGAGGGGCGAGGGAAAACAACCTACGGGACATAAACATCGAAATCCCCCGAAATAAATTGGTGGCTGTCACGGGGCTTAGTGGTTCTGGAAAATCGTCGCTTGCGTTTGAAACGGTTTATGCCGAAGGACAACGTCGTTTCCTAGAGTCGATGTCTACCTATGCCAAACGCTTCGTCGCACAGTTAAAGAAGCCGGATGTTGACTTTGTTGATGGATTGTCCCCCGTTGTTTCGATTGAACAGAAGACAATTACCATGAATCCGCGTTCGACCGTGGGCACGATGACCGATCTCTACGACTATATGCGGATGTTATTCGCCACGATTGGGATCTCTCACTGCCCTTATTGCAACGCTGAAGTTCCAACCCGAACCCCTTACCAATTGATGGAGCGTATACTGTCATTACCTGAAGGCACGGAACTCGAAATCTATGCCCCGGTCTTTAAGATCTACGGTGAAGATTATCCCTACCTCTTTGATGATGTCCGTCTGAAGGGGTGCCGCAGGGTTCGGATTAATGGTGATTTGCACGACCTCAGCGAAGAGATTGAGCTAGACGAACAGGTAGAGTACAACATTCAAGCTATCATCGACAGGTTTGTCATCAAACCAGATATTGACAAACAGATTCTTGCTACACTCGATCACGCTATACTCGTGGGTGAAGGCTTTATGAGTTTTCATATCCTGAGTCCGGACATAGCCGATAAAGATACCCGTGCCTTCTACAAGGATTTTGGTTGTCCTGAACATCGTGTAGTTATGGGCGAACTGGGGCCTCATCACTTCACCTTCAATGAGCCGGCTGGTGCCTGCGTTACATGTTCTGGGTTAGGAACGTACCTCCAAGTTCATCCCAATCTGCTTGTGCCGGATAGAACTCGCAGCATCATAGAAGGAGCATTTGTCAAGCAAGCCTTTAATTACGACCCAGATCGTTGGGATGGTCGGATGATGTACAGTCTGGCACGACATTACGATTTCAGCCTTGATGCGCCCTTCAAAGACCTCCCAGACGAGGTTATCGATCTCGTATTCTACGGAACGAGAGGAGAAAAGTTTAAGATTGTCATGCCGGAAGGCGCAAAGCAGGAAACCCACCATCATATTGGCAGAGAAATTGAGTTTGACGGCATTATTAACAGAATCGATCGGCACTATCGACATTACCGTAAGCGTGGGGAAGCACATTCGGGAATGGAGGAGTATCTACGGAAGGTGATGGTCGAACACACCTGCCCTGATTGCGATGGCAGTAAGCTGAAGAGACAGCGACTCCTGGTCACTATCAATGATAAACATATTCATGAATTGGGTGATATACACCTTGAAGAATTGGGGGTGTTTCTGGATGGAATCACCTCGATTCCAGAGCAAAAACAAGAGGCGGGAACTCGGGTGATTAAAGAACTTACCACCCGGATTGAGCTCTTACTCGGCATTGGTCTTGACTATCTCAACCTCAACCGGCGTTCAGCAACGCTTTCGGGTGGCGAATCACAGCGTATTCGGCTCTCAACGCAGATTGGCTCCGGCTTGATGGGGATGCTATATGTGCTCGACGAACCGACGATTGGACTTCACCCGAAAGATAATGTTAAGATGCTCAAAACGCTGAGACAGCTGCGCGATATCGGGAACACCGTTATTGTGGTGGAACACGATGAGACGACAATCCGAGCTGCAGACCACATTATTGAATTGGGGCCCGGTCCGGGGATTCATGGCGGAAAGGTAGTCGCGGAGGGACCTGCTGATAAAGTCTTGAAAAATCCGGTGTCGCTAACCGGGCAGTACATGAGTGGAGAGAAGGAGATTGAAATCCCGCAAGATCGGCGAGAAGCGAACGGCATTTCAATTATCATCCGAGGGGCGCGAGAGAACAACCTAAGAAATATTGATGTGGAGATTCCGTTAGGACTTTTTATCTGCATCACAGGAGCATCGGGATCCGGCAAGAGTACACTGATTAACGAAATCCTGTATAAGAAGCTCTATTCCATCTTCCACGATAGCCGTGTCCTATCTGGAGATCACGATAACGTTGAGGGCTACGAATATATCAGTGATGTAATCAACATCGATCAATCCCCGATTGGGCGTTCCCCACGCTCCAACCCGGCGACTTACATCGGTTTCTACGATAACATCCGAAAGCTCTTTGCAAGCACTCCGGAGTCAGAAGCACGCGGTTATACCGCTTCCCGATTCAGCTTTAACGTCAAAGGCGGGCGATGCGAGGAGTGCGGCGGTGAGGGTCAGATCACGACCAAACTGCACTTTATGCCCGATGTGGAAGTTCCTTGTCCTGCTTGCAAGGGGGCGCGATACAATGACGAAACCCTTGAGGTGACATATAATGGGAAAAACATTGCAGAAGTGTTGAAGATGTCGATTGAGGAAGGCGTTGACTTCTTTGCGAATCAGCGGCTCATCCATCATAAACTGAGTGTCCTGAACGATTTGGGTATGGGTTATTTACAGATAGGGCACCCAGCACCGATTCTTTCAGGTGGGGAGGCGCAACGGGTAAAATTGGCAAACGAACTCGGAAAGATTAAACGAGGTAAGCATAATTTCTACATTCTCGATGAGCCCACCACCGGACTGCATCTCGCCGACATTCAGAAGCTGTTAGATAGCCTGAACCAGCTCGTTGATTCCGGGCATACTGTGCTGGTGATTGAACACCATCTCGATGTGATTAAGACCGCAGATCATATCATCGATCTCGGTCCAGAAGGTGGGCATCGTGGTGGAGAGATTATCGCGCAAGGGATACCGGAGGCAATTGCTCAAACGTCTGGTTCCTATACTGGACAATTTCTCAAGCCCTACCTTACCCCATAAGCAAGAAGTAACCGATGCCTACAAATCAACTCTACTATGGTGACAATGGCTCATGTTAAAAGAAAGTGCAAAATACAAAATGCGTAAAACGTGATGCGTAAAACGTAAAAAACATTAGCAGGATTTACGCACTCCACATTGTAGTTGCCCGATTCATCGGGCGTTGGTAACGGTCTCCAACGGCGATGAATCGCCGAACTACAGGGCTTTGACCGTTCAACTGCGTAAGTCCTAATTAGTTCATTGGTTCATTAATAAACGAGTGCTATAAACATATCGCCCCTCTGGGGCTAAATGAACCGATGAACCAATGATTTTTACGTCTCACGCATCACGTTTTGCGTTATCAACAGCTGCAAACTAGCACCATTGGTTATAAGCCAACCAATGAAAGCAGTTCTCACATTAGCAGTTGGAACGGCTGACGTAGCGATCGGCACGGTGTATCATCAAACAACGGGCAACCGGTGCCGGTGTCAAGGACTTTATCTTGGGTTCTCCGCTGCGGCTCACGGGCTGCGGCGTATTGCTAACGCTATGGTAAGATATGAGTGGAGGTGATATGATGGACTTTCCTTATGATCAACCCCTTGAAGACGAGAAGCCTCGTCCGTTCACTTGGTTCATGCGCTACCGCGATATGGAGAGCTGCACCGAAGCTGCACCGAAAAAAGGTGTTTCGCTTAGAAGTCTAAAGCAGTATTCGGTAGATTTTCATTGGCAACAACGCTGCGAGGCATATGATACGCAGATCGCAAAAGAGGCGGCTAAGACATTGATGGAGAAAAGGCAAAATGAGCTTGATGCCTTTATTGATCAGGATTTTTCGATAGCAACGCGGATGCAGGGGTTGGTTGATAAAAAGTTGGAGGTATTGGAAGAGACTGAGGATGTGGATGTGAAGGAGCTCCGCACGCTTGCAGGAGCATACAAAGAGAGCCGTGTGTGGGTACAAGAATTATTGGGGCTACTGGAGGACGAAAGGGAGGGGACTGGTGAAAAAGGGTAGTTTCTGTGCTCTGATGCGGATGCGGGGCTTTGATTTTCCCGGTAAATCGGAATTTTCACTTCGTTTTAATATGCGTTTAATCTCCTAGGGCCTATACAATCTTTGGTGCGATGTACTATAAACATGTCGCCCCTCTGGGGCTGACTGAACCGAAGAACCAATGGTTTTCTGGGATTGTCTGGATTTTTCACTCAAATGTGCGGTAATTCAGAAATGTCTTATCATTTTTCCAGATTACGACATTTTCCAACGTATCGGTTTTTACCCGTCGGTTGGCGCGGTCAGAGAACGAAAGTGCGATATTATGTTTGCCCGCCGGTAAGCGCATCCGTACGAGAAAAATCTGATTCGGTAGGGTCTGCCATGAACGGGTGTCCGCACTTTCGGTGGCAACATTCAGTAAATTGACAAGTTTGCCCAGTGTTTCTCCCTCCTGATTGGCACGTCGGAAGCCGAGATACTTCAATACACCGCGCACAACCGTGCGGAGCATAATGGTCGGCAACTCCGATTCAAAGGTTTTCATCGCTGCGGATTCGATATCCTCAACCAAGACCCCGGAGGCACCCCCATACGCTGTAGATGCGTCAATACCGACGATCCTCGGACGATTTGAGCGATAAGCGGGAATTGCGACGCGCAAGAGGTATTCGATTTCGACTTCTTTATACCGTCGGTTACGTCTGCGCATCAGCGTGCGCCCATATTCACGCACCTCTTTTTCGTCTCGATCGGCGTCGTCTTGGACAATGGGATCGACCTTGAGAATGGGGAAGACTATGTTTTCCTCAACTTTGAAGGGGGCGAACCCTGTTTCGTAGAGTAGGATCAGCTCACCTGAATCGGGAATGTTCTCCGGCGGTTCGCCGTAGGTCGCCGCGTATCTCTCAAATTCCTCATGAAAGCCTAACTTTCCCGCGAGACGCACTAGAGACTTCCCCACATCCTGTGGAAAAGGCACCCCCAGCGGTCCGTACTGTTTATATGCCCTTTCTGCCCAGCGATAGGCGATGAAGGCATCATTCCAATCCCCCGCCCATTCATAGAGGATACCCGATAGATACGCGATGAAAGCAGCACCGACAAATTCGTAGTTTTCGTCGGCATCGGCGTAGAACTGCAGCAGCCTGCTCGCTTTCCGACATTCAACGAGTGCGTCGTCCGGCATGTTCAGATAGACATAATTGAATGCACGGTAGTAGTGGACCAGCAGCCGCTCATATTGACTGCCGGCGTATGAACGGAGGTTGTCTGATGTGAGGAGTGAGACGGCTTCCCGCGAGATGCTTTTGGTATACAGGTCATCGGAGGTAATCTCGGCGAGCTCAAATGTGCGGTTACTCTCATCAAACTTGTCGCCGTAGTGGGCGATGAGTCCACGTTCAAATAGGTACGGTAATTTGGCTTCTCCCTTACCGTCGGCATCCAATTCAATCAAGGCGGCATCGAAATCTCCCCCTTCAAAAGCAATTCGCACCTCTTCCATGCTGTAAGGGCTACACCCAACAGCCAAGCACAGCAGTGCCAAGAGCGGAAGAATTTTCACGGTTTGCATGGCTTGCTCTCTCTAAAAAGCTGCGCGTTTTCGTTCGATGAATTTCTTAATTTTCTTTTGACCAAGCCATATTTTTTCATTGGTTTCGATGTTGGTCAAGGTCAGGTCGGTTTGGTAAAATGTGACCTGTTTCCCGCCTTCACGGTCTTCGATCGTGTTGATCTGTCCGGTCATCATGTAGTCCGCACCCAACTCTTGCCCCATCGCCTTGACGGTTTCAAGGCTGGCGAACTTGCTCTGATCTCCCTTTTCATCGCGCAGTTCGCCACGCTCGATGGCACTGGCAACGACAGACACCAAACCGGAGTTGATGAATGCCCGCTCAATATCGCTGACAAATGTGGGAATTGCGATATGTTCTGTGCTGCGGTTGCGGATCGCACCAACGATGACAACCGGCTTTTTGCCTTCAGCACCGACGGTGTGCCGTGAGATCCACGGGTGATTGAGACAATCCGCAATCATCGCCTCGGAAACTTGGCGAGAGTCGGTATCGTTCCATCGTCCGGAAAGATCGATGGTTGTATCGACTTCGATACGCTCGACTGTTTTTGCTGAACCGCATCCCATAAGGGTGATGAACAAAATGCAAGCGATTGGGCTGATTACCTGTTTCATGATTCCTCCTGATTTTTGAGAGTGTATAGATTATGTTGAGGTTTCAACCTAGCCAGATAAGATTTGATACGAATCGTTACTAAACAAAGTTTACATAACAACTTAACTACGAGCAATTTATGGTAGATTTTAGAATTACATAGACACTCCTAATGCACAGCCAACCCCCTAAATCCCCAACTCCCCTGACAAGGGG
>JAGWBT010000025.1:24868-37514 GCA_021295755.1 Candidatus Poribacteria bacterium | reverse complement strand
CTCGCCGCTGTCTGTTTAGAAAAAAAGATGAATGTTCTCTGCTATAGTCCACTTGCCGGTGGACTCCTCACCGGAAATAAACCGCTGCCGCACACCTTCGATCAGGGCTACGGTGATTGGCAGGAGCAGCGGGAGCAGGGCGTGGTGGCGCAGGTGAAGATAGTCGCTGAACGGTACGGCGTAACGCCGGGACAGATCTCACTGGCGTGGTTGATGGCACTCCCCGGCGGTGTTATTCCGCTTGTGGGCACGGGCAACCCCGATCACATTGAGGAGGGGGCGAAGGCTGCTGACATAACGCTGGAGCGCGATGATTGGTATGAGTTGACGATCATTGGGCGCGGGCGTCGGATGCGGTGGCGGGGAAGACCTTATGTTTACCTGAAGGATCGGTAGCGTTGGTTCATTAGTTCATTGGTTGATTGGATTGATGAACCGCTGAAAGGAGAGACACTGTGATTGATTTTTCACGCTCGACATTTACTTGGCATACACTTCCGTGGACACCGGATCCCTACTATCGCTATGCCGGCGGTTTTGTAGGGGAGCCGGGGCAAGTATATCATGTCCGGTTTGGTCTTGAAGCTAGTTGTCAGATAAAGGACGAAGTGAGTGGGCATGTTACAAAGATGTTTGTGGGAGCACCGTGTCGGAGCGAATACACGATTGCGTCCCGAAACATGTTCCAGATTCCCAGCGGTGAGTGGCGCATGGCTTTCAGCGACGAATCCCAGTTGAGCATTGCGAGAAGACCGAGCAACGAACCCGAAGAAGCCTCAACACGAAAACTTAGCGAGATTTATCAGCGTTATAAAGTCGATGTACGTTCGCATTCTGATTTCTCTGAACTGATAGATGTCGGCGAGGTCATTGATGCAACCCTGAACGGAGATCTGCTGAATGCACGATCTACCTACCGTGATAACGAACGTAACCTCAGTATCTCGGTCGAATATCCTATTGATGTTATGAACCTCAATGCAGTGGATAAGCAGTTCCAAGTCTGTACGGGTCCCATCATTCTGCCGGACTTGGCTACTTGGGACGGTCGGGACGTGAAACGGGTGTTTCTGGCGCAGGTCGCTATCTCTGCATTTGATTGGGTGGAGTTCATTTTGCAGCGGGAGATTGAGGCATCGGCGGTGGATCGGGAATGGTTAGACAAACCGCGTGGTCGTGATCGTCAGGAGTTGCGAGATCCGAATAATCCGCCGCCCGACTACCCGCCTCCTCGACCGCGTCCAACCGTGTATAATGAGGTTTGGGAGTTTGAGGCGAGCAATGTTGTGTTGCGGGCAGAAAATCCTGTTTAGTCCATTAGTTCATTAGTTCATTGGTTGGTTATTCGTTAGGAGAAGCATTACATGCACGCAGAGATTGTCATGATTGGAACTGAGCTACTGCTCGGGGAGATTGTCGATACAAATGCTAACAGATTGGCGCTCGCACTGCGAGATATTGGGCTGGATCTGTACTACAAAACGACCGTCGGCGATAACCTCGCCCGGATGACCGAGGTCCTTGATTCGGCGCTGGATCGGTCGGACGTCATCATCACCTCCGGCGGTATCGGTCCAACGGTGGATGATGTCACACGCCAAGCGGTTGCCGATGCAACGGGGCGTAAACTGGTATACAGCACGGAATTGGAGGCGGAGATTGCGGCGCGTTTCAGCCGTTTTGGTCGCCCTATGGCGGATAACAACAAGCGCCAAGCATACATTCCTGAAGGGGCAACTCCGCTGACAAACCCTGTGGGTACGGCACCGTGCTATCTGAGCGAAGATGTGAATGGACGGGGCTGCATTATTTCGCTGCCGGGCGTTCCGAGAGAACTTGAGCACATGATGGAGAACACCGTTATCCCGCTGCTGATTGAGCGCATGGGTGGGATAAAAATCACTAGGGTTCGTGTGCTACGCACATGTGCGGTGGGTGAGAGTAACATTGATCGGGGCATCGGCGATTTGATGACAGAGGGCAATCCGACCGTTGGGTTGGCAGCACATATTGGTCAGACTGACGTGCGGATTACCGCCAAGGCGGACACGGAAGAAGAGGCGGATACGCTCGTCGCTGGGATGGAAGAAAAACTCCGTGAGCGGTTGGGCGTTGCGGTTTATGGTGTGGGGAAGGTAACGGTAGCGGAGGTTGTTGGCGATTTGTTGCAGGGGAAATCGCTCAAGTTGGGCGTAGTCGACACGCTCACCGGCGGTCAACTTGCGCGGGATCTTATTGAATCCGGTTGTTCGGACTTAGTTGCGACCGATTTAGCTCCGGCAAACTTAACCGAGGCGTTGAAAGATTCGGAGATTGACGTCAGTACCGATCCAGATGTTGAGGAGGCGCGTTCCCACGCTGTTGCTCTGGCAGAGCGTGTTACACCGTCCGGCGGCATAGGACTTGCAATGATTGGCCCCTTTGAAGATTCGTCCACCTTTATTGCCATGAATGGACCGGGGGAGGCGTGTCTCTTTGAGCGGAGTCGTAACTATCAGGATTCCGACCATATTCGTCGGTGGTTGGTGGTTCAGGCGTTCGATTGGATTCGCCGGACGTTGTTGGGACAGATGAAGTCGCCGGTGGATTGGAATTAATCTGCCCCACTTTGTCGTATGCTCAAGGGATTAAAAGAACGGGGACTCAGCTCAAACTAATCCGGCAGCTTTGCACCGACCTTTTGAACTTCCTCGTAAGGTTGAAGCCATGCTGTTGATTCATCGTGCATGTCTACCACTTGAATCCGATTCCCCCACGGATCTCGGAAATCACACCGGAAGGGTGGGATAGTTTTCAAGCCGTATTTCTTGGTAATCTTCTCACGGACTTCGGCAACTTGTGCATCATCTCGAACAATGAGGCCAAAATGCCTGTGGTCATCACTATGCGGCGCATCAGATTCAAATAAGGCTAAGAATTGGTGATTTCCGAGTTTGAAAAAGGCATCACCTTCGCCTTCGTTTTTGTGTTCAAGATTAAACACGTCGGTGTAAAACTCGATAGCCTTGTCAAGGTCCCCAACTTCGAGAACGATATGGTTACAGCCAAACACACGTACAGCCATTGGTATGTCACCTCCGTAACAGAATTATGCTAAAGACGTTCTTCCTCTAAATCGTATACGTCGAACCAAACGTAAACAGGACGATGCTTCGGAACAGATTCTTCTATGTATTCTTCGAGATATTCCTGTGCGCCATCGGGCATCTCGCTAATGCGCATGTCTCGCAATCGGTAGTTCCAACGAATAATTTGCATCTTATCCTGAACCTTCGATTTCGACTTTAACCATTCAGCGATTTCATCATCGGTTGCTCCAGTTGCGACGAACTCCTTGAAATCTTCTTGGGTAATGCCCGTGAAGTCAAACAGATGAGAAGCGAGGGAACAGGGGTAATAATTATATTCGCCGTTAATTCCAAGCAGTGCTGCACGGCATTTGTCAACACTTCTAGCAGCAATCACGTATCCTCCTAATGTTTCTCTTGGACTTCGAGGATATTCTTTCGTCAAATCTTTGGCGAGAAGCGACAGTTTTTCTCGGTTCACGATTTTGGTCTCCTTCAATGTGATATAAGACTTTTATGATGGATTCAAAAATAAATAGACACTTTCGCCCCCCGGTAGGTGCGGTTTTCAACCGCACCGCATAGGCGCAGTTAGAAACAGCGCCTACCAAACGGTAGAACGGTCGTTTCGTTTTCCTAACCCCCCGGTTTGGAGTGTCTCATTAATTCTAAGATCCACTATAGAAACTGAAAAGGAAGTTGCTTCTTAGTATAACGCAAGTTGCTAGTTCGTACGAATTGTATCATTTCTGTAGGTCGATTTTCCAAAATCGACGGTTTTGTGTCGAGATGTGAATCTCGACCTACAGTTTCCGATGGATTTTTAATAACTAGCAACTTAGGTTAGTATAACGCAAGTTGCTAAATTCTGTTGACATTTGACGTGCTGTGAGGTAATTTGCACAACGGTTACGGCATATAACTCGGACAGAACTTACGCACTTCAGATTGTAGTTGCCCGATTCATCGGGCGTTGGAAACGATATCCTACGGCGATGAATTACCGAACTACAGGCTTTGACCGTTCACCCGCGTAAGTCCTATTGGACTATAAATGACAAATGGAGTCAATACTGCCACAGCAGCAACCTCCGAAGACCAGCAGCGTGTCACCCGATCCGCGGGGATCGTTAGTATTGCCGTAATGGCGTCGCGCCTGCTTGGACTAGTACGTGAGAAGGTGATTGCCTACTATTTTGCCGCTGGTGTCGGTGGCGATGCGTTCTATGCGGCGTTTCGGATTCCGAACCTGATGCGGGATCTGTTCGGCGAAGGTGCGTTGAGCAAGGCATTTGTGACGACCTTTACGGCGACGGAATTGGAGGAGGGTGAAGCGGCTGCTTGGCGGCTGGCAAGCCGGGTTTTCAACGCAACTTTTCTGCTGCTCACGTTGATAACGGTCGTTGGGGTTTTCGCTGCCCCTGCTATCGTTGATCTGATATTCACCGGCAAGGGGTTTCAGGAGATGCCGCTCGACCCGTCGGAACACTTCGGCTTCGATTCCAAGCGCGATCTGACCGTCTATCTGACGCGGATCATGTTTCCGTACCTGATACTGGTTTCGTTGGCTGCGGTGACGATGGGGCTTCTCAACAGCAAGGGGAAGTTTGGGTTGCCCGCCTCGGCGTCCTCTTTTTTCAACGTTGGATCCTTGATTGTTGGGGTATGTGGTTACTATGTCGCACCGAGTTTTGAGCTGCACCGGACAACGGGGATGGCGGTTGGCGTATTGGTTGGGGGTGCGTTACAGTTCCTGATTCAGGTGCCTTCCACGCGGCACGTCGGGTTCCACTATCAGCTGCTTCTCAGTTTTCGCGATGAACGGGTACGGCGCGATCCTTGGGGTTGCTGCGTTGCAGCTGAACGTGCTGGTCAACTCGATCTTTGCTTCGCAGGGTGTGGGTTGGCTGACGTGGATTAACCGTGCGTTTCGGTTGATGCACCTGCCGATTGGCGTCTTTGGTGTTGCGATTTCGACGGTTGCCCTGCCGAATCTAGCGAAACTGGTTGCAGAGGGGGAGATGGACGCGTATCGTCGTTCTTTCTCGTACGCGCTCCGCCTCATGTTTCTGCTGACGGTGCCTGCGTCGGTTGGGTTGATGGTGCTCGCTGAGCCGATCTGTCGCCTGATTTTTGAGGGTGGGCAGGCGAATCCCTTGGACACACAGCAGACGGCGGTCGCGCTATTCTACTACGGCTTCGGGCTGTGCGGCTTTTCGGCGGTTAAGATTGCGACAGATGGGTTTTATACCTTCAACGATACGCGTACACCCGCTGTGGTCAGCTTGTGCACCGTCGGACTTAATATCACCCTGAACTACCTCTTTATCTACCGGCTCGGCTTCGACCACCGGTCGCTTGCGCTGTCGACCTCCTGCACGATTACGTTGAATTTTCTCGTGCTGCTGTTTCTTTTGCGAGGGAAGGCTGAGGGATTGGGATTATGCGGTATCTGGTTGCTGCTGCTTAAACTGGCGGTTGCTTCGGTAGTTATGGGAGGTGTTTGCTGGTGGGGGTATACACAGATTGAAGATTGGCTTGGTGTGGAGAGCATTGTCGCCCGGCTCGTCGGTGTGTTTATCCCGATCGGGTTGGGGGTAGCCGTTTTGGTGGTGGGAGCCAAGTTGATGCGGATTCGGGAGCTGGATCAGTTGTTGGGGGCGATTGCTCGACGGCTATAGTAGTGCATTAGGTAATTGGATTAGTAGGTCGAGATTCATATCTCGACGCAGTTATGTTGGTTCACTAGTTCATTAGTTCATTGGTTCATTGAGTGGTGTTGGATTAGCGCGTAGGTTGGGTTGAACGGGAACCGTGAAACCCAACACACAATCCGACTTAAACGGGAGACGGTATGAGGTAAGCTGTGCCGTAGTTTGCACAATGGTTACGGCATACGGCGTATGCCTACTACTTTAGTATTTTTCGTGGTGTATAACTGTTGAGGAAAGCAAGCGGACGGATTTGCCGGTCGTTGAGTCTAGGTAGCCGAGGCGTAGTAGGGTGATAACTTCGTGGGAGTCGGGGATGTTGAAGAGTTCCTGAATCCGCTCTCGCTCTGCTTGACGCTCTAGTGGTGCGCTGACAAACTGGGTGCCGATGCCTAGCGATGTTGCGGTCAGGAGCAGATTTTGGATGGCGGCTCCCATACCCAACCACATCCACCGATCCCCACCTGCGCCGGGTGGGCGTCTGGTGTTATCCATCAGGATGAGGATGAGCAGCGGCGAGGTACGAACAAGCTCGGAGATCTCTTTGGCGGGCAGCTTGCCTGCTCCTAGATGGCCTAGAATGCTGAGATATTTTGCATGTTTCAGCAGCGGCTTGAGTTTGCTTGGATCTTTGCGGAACACCGGCGGGAGATCGACGTGATCGGTCAGCAGCACACCATCACCGCGTTCTTGCCATTCTGCTTCGGTCAGGCGCATCCATCGACTGTTATCGTCCAGAAACGTGCTGTCTTTGAATTGGTCAACGACGCTCTGGGCGGTCAACTCAGCGAGGGCATTTTTTCCGTCAGCTTCACGGATGATGAGGAACTCCCAAGGTTGTGTGTTGAATGGTGAGGGTGCCCACTGCGCTGCTTGGATCAGTTGGTCAAGGTGTTCTTGAGAAATCGCGTCCGTGCGGAATTCTCCGCGATGGGTACGGCGTCGGGTGATAGCGTCGAAAAGTTCCATAGGGATCTCCTGACATACTTTGAGGAAAGAAAATGGCACAAGAAACGGAAGTTTTAATCGTCGGTGGCGGGATATGGGGACTGAGTACCGCCTACCATTTAGCTAAGTTTGGACAAAAAGATATTCTCGTTCTGGAGCGCAACGATGCAATCGCTGAGGAGACAACGCCCCAAGCTGCGGGATTGGTCGGTCAGATTCGGTCCTCGGTTACCATGTTGCATGCGATCCGATACGCCCTTGAATTGTTTTCTCATTTTCCGAAGGAGACCGGACATGACCCCGGTCTGCGTCAAACGGGGAGTTTGATGGTGGCGCTCACGCCAGAACGGATGGACGCCTACGCACGTCAAATCGAACGGTCTCACGTCAACGGAATCGAAGCGGATTTTGTTTCACACACTGAGATGAATCGTCTCGCCCCTGCGATGGATCCCACCAAGGTTGAGGGCGGCTATTTCGTCCCGAACGATGGATACGTCGATCCGCATCAGTGCGCTCGCGCTTATGCCGCCGCAGCGAAAGATTTGGGCGTCCAGATCCAATTGAACACACCTGTAACAGGCTTTCGGCAGCGCAATGGGGAGGTCCTTGGTGTTGAGACGGCTGACGGTTTTATTGCATCAAACCGTGTCGTGATAACCGCAGGACCGTGGGGTGCCGGGCTTGCCAAAGAGGTTGGTGCGACCTCGGCGGTGCAACCGATCCGCCATCAACGCGCCCGCACGGTGCCGACTGCGGGAATCCCCCACCATCACCCCGCTGTGCGCGTGACCGATGTCAGTTGCTATCTGAGACCTGATAAGGGAGGTTACCTCTATGGGTTCTTTGAGCCAACGCCGGTTAGCATTGATTTGGAGGCGATGCCCGCCGATTTCAGGACGGGGGACATCGAGCCGCCTGTAGAGGTCATGGTAGAGGCACAAAGACGGCTTGCCCCAACCTTTCCGATTTTGAAAGACCTTGAAATCGCTGAGTATCGACGCGGCATAACCACATTCGCGCCCGACGGTGCTTATCTGATTGGTCCGGTGCCTGGAATTGCCCGACTCTACCTAGCCACCGGTTGTGCTGCGTTGGGAATTGCTGGTTCCCCGGCAGTCGGTCGATGGTTGGCGAATTGGATAATCGACGGAGATCCCGGCGAAGATTTATCTGTTTTTTCGCACCAACGGTTCGGTGCGCAAGCCGGCGATCAGGAATGGTTGCGTCGAGAGAGCGAACAGTTTTACGCAAACTACTACGGCATCCGATCCGATGAATGAAACGCGATGCGTGAAACGTGAAGATCTAAAAAACGCAATGAACCAATGAACTCTTGAACTCAATGAACGGATTATCAATGACAAAGCATCAAAATGATATAGACGAAACAACTCCCAGCCCTGAACCTATTGGACGTCAGCGAGCGATACGGGTTGATGTGCCGACAAACTTGGACAATATTCGGGTTATCCTATCCGAGCCGCGCGAACCGGGCAACATCGGCTCTGCGGCGCGTGCGTTGAAGGGGATGGGGCTCTCCCAACTGTACCTTGTTAACCCTGTTCCGTTTCTTGAGGCGAAACCGACATGGTATATGGCGCACGGAGCAACGGACATTATCGAGAACTGCCGTGTCGTAGAGACGTTGGATGATGCGGTCGAAGGGGTTCAGTTTCTCGTCGGCACGACCCATCGACGGCGCGACCCCAGACTGCCGCCCTCTGTCTCGGCAAGAGAAGCAGCGCAGGAGATCGCCTCTATTTCGCAGCATCAGCAGGTCGGGCTGCTATTTGGGCGCGAGGACTTCGGGCTGTCCACCTCGCAGATCAGCCGCTGTCAGTTGATAGCAAGTGTCCCGATGGCAGCGAAAAATCCCTCATTGAACCTAGCGCAGGCGGTACAGGTCTTTGCCTACGAGGTTTTCCTTGCTAGCACCGGTGATATTCCACCATCGGAATTAGAATATGCCGATGCCAACGAGATAGAGGCGTTTTACGGACGCATTACAAACCTTCTACAACGGATCGATGTTACGCCTTACAATCACGATTGGGAGACCTTTTTGAAGTCGTTGCGGCGTGTGTTTTCGAGGACACGGCTAGAACAACGAGACATCGCTACGTTGGACATGATTTTCTCGACGACGTTGCGTTACATCACGCGGCTCAACCGTCGGATTGAAAACCAGTCAGATACGCCTGCCGCAGAACCTTCAGAGGAGGACGACCTCAACACTTGACCTTAATCTCATCGTCTTCAACAACCACTTCGTATGATCTAACGCGGAGCCGTTCATCCGTATGGCAACGTCCGTTTGTGACATCGTAGGCGTAACCGTGAACCGGGCAGATCACTGCCCCATTCCTGACCCGCCCTCTGCCGAGGGGACCCAGCGCATGGGCGCACGCATTGGCTAAGGCGTAGAAATTCTCGTCGTCGGCATTAAAAACCGCAATCCGTTTCCCGTTGACGGTGAACGCCTTGCCCCGTCCCTGCCGAATATCTGACGTTTTTGCAACCGTTACGAAATCTGACATGGTTCTCTCCTTTCTCTTCAACTATTGGTGCTTAATCCATTTACTTCCGACGCTGTTCCAAAAGCATCCGGTAGATATCTTCAAACAGGCGCACATCGGTCAAGGTGTCCTCACCGGAGGATCTGAACGGTGTGTCGTTCCGAACATTTTCGATGAAATGTTCCGCTTCCCGACGATACGCCCATGTCCAGCTTGGTTTCGGGATTGGGCGTGCAATCTCCTGCGTTTCTCCAGCCCGGTAGATCTCGACTTCGGCGGGGGTGTTCTTCAGCAGGAGCGGCGGTGCCCATGTATGCACCCAACCGTCCTCAAAGTAGATCTGCGTATGCTCATCCCACCGATAGTGTGAAACTCTGCCCGTTTCAAGGGTTACACGCACACCCGCCATGTCGAAGATGACAACTCCACTGTAACCGTTATCGTCAAGGTCAACGACTTTTACCTGTGCCTGATCGCCAGCATCTAAGAACCAGCGTAATAGGTTGATGTTGTGGGTGTATTGCTGTAAGTAGCTCAAGTAGGAGCGCACCCATTCCGATGGCAGCCATTCAGGTGTTTGTGCCGGTGCGTCCGGTTTCGGTACGTCGCTTGTCACCATCGGCGTATCGAGGTTGCAGATCCACTCCCCGCAGAAACCGTGATTCCGCACGTAGGTCATCCCTCCCAACTCGCCCGTTTCTCGAAACTGATCCACGTTAGACCTGACCAGTTCGTTGCCGGCGTCATACCGTTTCATGTAGCCGACCATCAGTTTTGTGCCGGCGGCTTTTCCGGCGGCGACAATCGACTCCGCCTGCTGGCCTGAGACTGCCATTGGCTTTTCCATGAAGACCTGCTTCCTTGCGCTCAGGAGGTCTTTCGCGATTTCTCCCTGCAAGGCAAAGTCAGCGGAGACAGCGACGGCTTCGATTTCAGGATCGGCTGCCAGTTCGGTGTGATCGGTGTAGAGGCGGGGAATCCCCCATCGCTGCTGCACTGCTTGACCGAGTTCCGGTCGTACTTCTGCCAACCCGATAAGTTCGCAATTAGGCAGGCTGGTGAAGTTCGGGATATGCACCTTCTGCGCCATGAAGCCGCAGCCTACATAACCCAGTTTGATAGGTTCCATTGTATCTCTTTTCTCCCAGAGTAAAGCATCCGCGAATCGCCACGAATTATTTAGCGAGATTTGCGTGGATTCGTGGATAAATGTTTTAAGAGGTTACGGCGGACGGCGTATGCCTACTACTTTTAAGAGTCGAGATGAGTCCGATTGTCAGGAAATTTGCCGCTAACCCCCAGACGCCGGCGTGGATTCCCAGCGGTTTTGTTGCGACTCCCATGCCGATGAGATTGGCAAACATGATCCCTAGTGCAACGCAGGTGCCAACGAGCAGCCCCGACAGAACGGCATCGGCACGGAGGGATTTCAGGTGGACGCCGAGGAAGATGGCAGGTGCGACTTGGCATAGCAGTTCAAGTTTAATCTCTGTCAATCGCCAGAGCGTTTGCGGGAGTTGAATCGCTAGAAAAACCAGTATCCCCATAAGTCCCCATGAGAAAATCTTCCCCGTGACGGTCAGATGATGCTGAGATACGTCGGGACGCATACGTTTATACAGGTCCTGCGTAAAAACGGAGGAGACTGCAAGTAACGCGGAGTCAACGGTGGACATAATCGCAGCGACAGCGGCGGACAGAAAGAGGATAAGCAAAATTCGGATGCCGGGGAGCCGTTCCGCCATGTCATTTAACAGGTACAGGGCAACCTGCTCACTGCCCAACCGATCCAATCCGGGAAATTGGGCTGCACCGACAAGACCGACGACGAACATGAAGAAGGTGGTGAAAATTGGCATGAAGACCATAATCTGAAAGGAACGTCGCAGCGTCTGTTCGTCCTTCGCTGCATAGATACGTTGGGTGGCGTGTGGGTAGATCGATGGTCCAAAAAAGACAATCGTTAATGTGCTTAACCAAGTGAGTTTTAGTTTCCACGTCGGTGGCTGCCAAAAGGCGGGTTGCGCCCCCATCAGCTTCTCCGCGGTAGCGGGCAATCCACCGTATTGGTAGCTGATTATGCCAAAGATAAAAATACACCCTGCCAACAGCAGAACCCCTTGGATAGCATCGGTCCATGCAACACTCCGCAATCCGCCGAGCGTCTCGTAAATCAGCATTATTATCGACAGTACAATCACGCCTTGGACAAATGTCACGTACCCACCGGTCGATGCCTCAACGATGTAACCAATCGCTTTCAGGTTGCTTAGGATATAGTTCCCAAGTGCGATAATGAAAAGGATCGTTGAAAACACCGTTAGCGCCGTGGATCCAAACCGCTGTTGGATATAGTCGCCAACTGTGATATAGCCGTGCTGCCTAGAGAGTCGATGGAACTTGGGGGCGTAGACCAAGTAAGCACCGAGAATCGACATCGAAAAGGTAACGCTTACTAAAAAGAAATAGCCGGTTCGATATACGTTGCCCACAAATCCGATGAACGTGAGGCCGCTATATTGCGTAGCATAGAGGGTGAGGAAAAGGACGAACAGACCAAGTCTTCGGTTGCCGAGGTAAAAGTCAGCCATCGAATTCTCTCGCCGTGCGACCGACCACGATGAGGGAGGTTAAATAGATCCCCATAAAGACGACACCACCGGGACCAAGCAGCGCTGTTGTGTTCATATGGTGCGTTTCCAGAGCTAAAGTTGTAGGGAACAACTATAGTTGGTCCCTACGATGCTTAGGTTTTTATGATTCAGGGTCATCATCATCTTTGGCGGACACGGACCAATAGCGGCGGAGACAGATTGCCACGATAACGGCGTACAGGATTGTCGTGCAAAAGCTATAGAATGCCCAAGGCGGAAACCCAAAAATCTGTACCGAATGGGATTTTGTGAAGAGCCAAGGGACGGTCGCCACAAGGAAGAATGTCAAGAGGCAGTATAGTTTTGTTCGTGTCATCTGTTTTTTTTGTCCGCGAATTGCCACGAATCTACACTAAATTATTCGTGAAGATTTGTGGAGGTTTTTATGAATTTTAGATAGGCGTGTTGACATTTGACAAATTGGACCTATCTCCGTTCCGAGAATTTTTGACCTAACACGCCTTGAGACGATTGCGGACTTTTATAGGTCGATTTTCCAAAATCGACCTACCGGTGTCGAGATATGAATCTCGACCTACAGGAACTATAGTGAATTCTAAAAATAAATAAACACTTTCGCTCCCCGGTAGGTGCGGTTTGCAACCGCACCGCATAGGCACAGTTGGAAACAGTGCCTACCAAACGGGAGAACGGTAGGTGCGGTCTCCTAACCGCACCGGTTTGGAGTGTCTCATTAATTCTAAGGTCCACTATAAATGATTCGTGAAGATTTGTGGATATTTTAT
>JAGWBT010000025.1:0-24789 GCA_021295755.1 Candidatus Poribacteria bacterium | reverse complement strand
CCGGTGAGGATATTCACAGGCACGTCGCTGAAACTGAAACTCGCAAAGACCGTTCCACGCGGGGAGCGGTTGGTGGATTTCACCTTGACTTTCACGCTGCCACGGACGCTCGACAACTCGCACCAGTCACCATCTCTGAGTCCCCATCCCTCAACATCGGCGGGGTTGACCTCAAGGGCTTCTTCGGAGAGCAGATAGTCGATGCCCTGTGCGCGACCGGTTTGTGTGCGCGTGTGGTAAGACTGAAGCCTGCGCCCGGTTGTCAGCCAGATAGGGAAATCGTCGTTGATAGTCTCCGCTGGATCGCGGTAACGCACGATTGAGAAGATGCCTCGCCCGTTCACAAACTCGCCTTCATGCAGTCGGGGGGTGCCGGGGTGATCCTTGTCCGGCACGGGCCATTGGTACTCGCTGTTTTCAATACGGTCCCAGTCGAGGCCTGCGTAAATCGGTGAGACGCTGCACAATTCGTTGAAGATCTCTTTCGGTTCGTCGAAGTCAAATCCCCCCAAGCCGAGTCGTTTGGAAAGTTCGCAGATGATCCACCAATCAGGTTTAGCTTGCCCCGGCGGCGGCACGGCGGCACGGAGACGCTGGACGCGACGCTCTGTGTTCGAGCAAACGCCGTCCGTTTCACCAAAGGCGGTCGCAGGCAGCACGACATCAGCCAGTTCCGCAGTGTCGGTCAGGAAGATGTCGATGACAACGAGGTGGTCAAGGCTCCTCAGGGCGTGTTCGCAATGCACACGATCGGGGTCGGAGAGTAGCGTGTTTTCGCCATCGATTAGCATGGCACGGATCTCCTCGCCGCAGAGGTCGAGTGCGGTGACTTTCGTAATCCCCTTGTCAATGTCAATCTCTCTGCCGTAGATCTCCTTGAACTTGGCTCGGTTCGCAGGGTCAATAACAGGCTGGAAACCGGGATAGTTGTTCGGGAGCGCGCCGCTATCGCCTGCACCCTGAATGTTGTTCTGACCGCGCATCGGGTTGATGCCGGTGCCTTCACGACCGATGTTGCCGGTCATGAGGGCGAGGTTACAGAGGCTCTGCACATTATCGACGCCGCAGATATGCTCGGTGATGCCGAGTGTGTAGTAGATTGCAGCTTTTCCCGATTCGCCGTACCATTTTGCGGCGGTTTCGATATCCTTTGCAGGCACCCCTGAGATCTCCTCCGCCCATGTCGGCGTAAATTCGACGAGGTGTTCGAGGAAGGCGTCGCTGTCCGTCGTCCGATTTTCGATGAAGTCTCGATCGATGAGCCCCTCGCGGGCGATGACGTGTGCCATGCCGAGCAGAAGTGCTACATCCGATCCGACCCGAAGGGGTAGATAGAGATCTGACATTTCTGCGAGACCGATACGCCGTGGATCGGCGACAATTAGCTTCGCACCCCCTGTGATAGCCTTTTTGAGCCGTGTCGCTGCGACGGGGTGGCATTCTGTCATATTTGTTCCGATACAGAAAATCACATCTGGTTTCTCGCACCGCGTCCGATTGTGGCTGCCAGACCGGCAACCGTTGGGGCGTGTCAGGCACGGCTACAGTTGTCGATGTAGTTTGTGCCGAAGCCGACACGGATGAATTTCTGCATGAGATACGCTGCCTCGCTCGGTGCGCGACCGGAGGCGACGCCGTAGATGCTATGTCTACCATGTTTCTCGTTCACCTGTCGGAAGCCTTCGGCTGCGCGATCGAGTGCTTCATCCCAACTCGCTTTGTGGAGTTCTCCATCCTCGCCGCGAACGAGTGGGGTAGTCAGCCGGTCGGGGTGGTGCACAAAGTCGAAGGCGAACTGACCCTTGACGCAGAGTGCGCCCTCGTTTGCGGGACCGTCCATCGCTGGGTGGATGCCGACGATTCTATCTTCCTTGGTCAGGAGATCAATTGAGCAGCCCACTCCGCAGTAGGGACAGATGGTGCGGGTTTTCTCGATTTCGCCCGGTCGATCAACAGCACGCATCGCCTTCTTGTCAGCGAGGGCACCGGTCGGACAGGTCTGCACACACTGACCGCAGAAGGTGCACGCCGAATCTCTTAATTCTCCATTGAATTCGGTGGTAATCTGTGTGTGAAAGCCGCGATTCATGACGCTGATCGCGTAGTCCCCTTCCTGCTCGGCACAGACGCGGACGCACCGATAGCAGGAGATGCAGAGATCGTAGTCGCGCAGGATAAATGGATTTTTGTCGTCGGTATTGCTTGTGCCCGACTGTGCTCCGATAAACCGTCCGGTGCGCGCTTCGTAGCGGTTGACGAGCGTTGTCAGCTCTTGGGAGGCATAGCCGCGCAAGGAATCGACATCGAGTTCGCGGTTTTCGGATGTCACCATCTCTAGCAGGGTCTTTCGGTATTTCTCAATCTCGTCGGTTGCTGTACGGACAACCATGCTGGGCGTTGCCTTTGTGGTGCAGGACGCGACGGGGTTTCGAGCCCCTTCGAGTTCAACGACACAGAGGCGACATCCACCGAAGGCTTCGAGGCGTGGATCGTAGCAGAGGGTCGGCACCTGCTTCCGATGCCGCTCTGCGATTTCGTAGATGGTTTCCCCCTCGGTGAAGGCGACTTCCTCTCCGTCGAGCGTTATTGTTTCGGTCTGTTTGGGGGGTGGTGGGTTCATTGTGTTTTTCCTTTCTTGCCGTACTCGGAGAAACCGAGTTTTTTCTTGAAAACTGGGTTTCTTTGTCCCATGCCTATCTCTATTTTTATGACGAATTAATCCATGCTGATACAGCTACATCCCAAAACTGCGCCTGTCCATCTGTCATGAGGACTACATTCTGGTCGCAGGCAGCGGTCTCTGCTCCCGCTGTCGCCCGTTCTCCAGCAGCAACGGGTAAAACAAGCGGGCTGACCCGTCGAATCAGACTCGCTCGTCGCCACGCCCGATCCACATCGTTGCTATCCACCACCGATGAAATTTCTATTGCCAACCAGACCTCAGGTCCCCTTGGAGACTCCCGCAACTGCCCGGTAGCCAGCAGATCTAGACGAAAAACGTCACGAAATTCCCCAGATGTGAGGGTTGTCTCTAATGCTTCATCGATTGTGGACAGATCAACAACCTTCAGCCGGCGCATGAGGTATCCGAAGTGCCCATAGATTTTGTTGCGATAGGACCACTCTAGGGATTCACCCTTTAACCTGCTGGCTGTATTATCTATCCGCTGTTGGTTCTCGGTCAGTTCTCTTACCTCCCGAGTCAGTTCTGCTACCTGTTCAGTCAGGTGTTGCATTGCGGTTTTTATCTCAGATAGTTGTTCTTCGACATTAGCGAGTCGTTCTTCGGCGCGCTGCTGTGCTTCTGCTAATCCTCTAACAATTTCGGGTAAGGCTAGCAATTCATCAGAAAGTAGCAGCTGCCGTAACTCCGATCGCCACTCTGGACGCTCGGATAGCAGTTGGACCAAATCACGATAATCCTCTACAGTGAAAGCCATTTTTCAGGTTTCCTCTTCGTAGGTTTAACCTACGGGTGTGATATATTTTGATAGGCCTGTCGCCCCTCTGGGGCTATGTTGGTTCATTTCGTTCCAGAGGGGCACTATGTATAATACCGCAACCCTACTTGAGAATCAACATTTTTCGTGTGGCAGAAAAATTGCCTGCGGATAGGTGATAAAAGTACACACCGCTTGCCACTGACTCACCGACTTGGTTTCTACCATCCCAATAGATTGCTTTTGATCGGCTCTCGTAGGCAGCGGCGGTCTGGTGTCCTAGGTCGATTGTGCGGACGACCTGACCTGCCCCGTCATAGATGGTCAGCGTGACGAAAGCATCCTCCGCTAACCGATACGGAATCCACGTCTCCGGGTTGAACGGATTCGGGTAATTCGGCAACAACTTCGTCTCTGTTGGTGTTAGGGATATCAGGAGTTGTTCAAGCATCATAATCCCTCGTTTCATGATGGGGTCCTTAACCTCAAGGGCCCTCGCGTCGGTCAGCCAACCCCGGACCTCTGCCACCGTGAGTGTTCCTTGTGGCTGTGCTGAAGGCGCAGCTGCTGCACCATCAAACATGCCTGCAATCACCACCAGATCGAGAATATTAACAGTGCCATCTCCGTTAACATCTGCCGTTATATTCTGTCCTTGCTTTCCAAACCGGGACACAGCCGAGACCAAATCGAAGATATTTACGACACCATCGCCGTTGACATCTGCTGGTCGCGTTACGGTGTCGTCGAACTCCACGATAACCTTCCTACTTTGGAGGGTGGGAAGGTGGGTGTTGATGGATAGTGCACTGAGTGGATTTCCATTCAGGTAAATCTCGTGTCCATCCCCCAGTTTTGTATTTTCGACGATGGATGAGATGTCGGATATAGAGTTGTTCTCAAGATTCAGGTATGACAGTTGGTGTAATTCTGCTACGAGTGAGATGTCAGATACAGAGTTGTCCGCAAGATTCAGGTATCCCAGTCTAGTTAATTTCGCAAGGGGTGAGATATCGGATATCGAATTGTCCGCAATATCTAGATAGTGCAATTTAGCTAATCTCGCAAGGGGTGAGAGGTCCGTTATGTTAGTGTTTATAAGCAATAGGTTTTCTAGGTTCGTTGCATGTTCAATGCCTGTTAAATTGGTAATATTCTTATTAGTGCCGTCAAGGTTTGTCAACCGTTCCATATCCGCTACGGTGATGGTGGCACCTGGCGCCTTGCGGAGAGTCGTCTCAATGATATTTCGGAGTTTGGTATCGGGTATATTCACCGTTTTCGGTGGCGCGTCATACTGAACGTTAACCCCTCTGCTTTGGAGGGTGGGGATGTAGGTGTTGATGGATATAGTGCTGATTGGATTTTCCTTCAGATTAACCGTGTCTCCATTCCCCAGTCCTATATTTCCGACGAGGTATGAGAGGTCAGATATAGAGTTGTCCTGAAGATATAGTCTTTGCAGTTTAGTTAATTTGGAAAGGTGTGAGAGGTTGGATATGAAGTTGTTCTGAAGATCCAGTTCTGTTAGGTTAGTTGCGGTTTCAAGCCCTGTTAAATTGCGGATGTTCTTATTGGTGGCGTTAAGTGTGGTCAAAGTCTCCATATCTACTACAGTGATGGTGGCACCGGGTGTTTTTCCGAACACCTTCTCAATGGCGTTTCGTAGGTTTGGGTCGGGTATATTCACCATTTTCGGTGGCACTACGATTTGGTCAAACTCAACGACGATTCCTCTGCTTTGGAGAGTGGGAATGTGGGTGTTGAAGGCTGTGTTGTTGAGGAAATTTCCCCTCAAGTCAATCCAGTCTGCACTCCCTAGCCCTGTATTTGCGACTAAGGGCGAGATGTTGGATATTGAGTTATTCAAAAGCCTCAACTCTGATAGATTGATTAATCCTGCAATGGCAGAGATGTCGGATATTGAGTTATCGTCAAGCCATAGCAGTCTCAGTTTGGTTAATCCGGCTAGAGGTGAGATGTCTGTTATGTTATTGTCTACAAGCCCCAGTTCTCTTAGGTTGATTGCGGCTTCAAGACCTGTTAAATTGGTGATATTCTCACTCGTGGCGTAAAGTGCAGCCAGAGTCTGCATATCGGATACAGTGATGGTAGCCCCTCGTGCTTTGCCAAGCATCTGCTCAATGGCATTTCGTAGGTTGGGGTCTGGTATGTTCACGGTTTTCGACGATACTACGATTTGATCAGATTCAACGTTAACGCCTCTGCTTTGGAGGGTCGGAATGTGGGTGCTGAAGGATCGGTCGCCAAGTGGATTTCCCCTTACATTCAGCTTGTCTCCACTCCTCAGTCCTGTATTTGCGACGAGGGACCAGAGGTCGGATATTGAGTTGTTGTGAAGATATAGTTCTGTCAGCTTAGTTAATCTCTCCAGAGGTGAGATGTTCGATATTGAGTTGTTGTGAAGCCCAAGTGCTGCCAGCTTAGTTAATCTCGCAAGAGGTGAAATGTCCCTTATGTTATTGTGTCCAAGTTCTAGTGTTGTTAAATCGGTTAATCCCGCTAAAGGTGAGATGTTGGATATAGTGTTTTTCTCAAGATATAGTTGTCTCAGTTGAGTTAATCTTGCAAGGAGCGAGATGTTGGATATACGGTTCGACCCAAGATGTAGGAATGTTAGTTGAGTTAATCCCGCTAGAGGTGAGATGTCGGCTATGGCGTTGTTCCGAAGCACCAGTCTTGTTAGGTTGGTTGCATGTTCAAGCCCTGTTAAGTTGGTGATGGTTTTGCGGGTGACCTCAAGTTCGGTCAAACGTGCCATGTCCTCTATCCTAATGGCGGCGTCTCGTGCTTTGCCAAGAGCCTTCCTGATAGCATGTCGGATGTTTGGATCGGGTATGTTCACGGATTGCGGTGGTGGTGGCACGACGACTTGGACTTGGTCAAACTTAACGGTAACGCCTCTGCTTCGGAGGGTAGGGAGGTGGGTGGTGAAAGATACGGTGCTGAGAGGATTTCCCGTTACCTCAACCGTGTCACCGTTTCCCAATCCCGTATTTGCGACGAGGGGCCAGAGGTCGGATATAGCGTTATTCTCAAGATATAGTTCTGTCAGTCGAGTTAATCTGGCTAGGGGTGAGATGTCCGATATGAAGTTGCTGTCAAGCCTTAGTGCTGTCAGATTGGTTAATCTCGCAAGGGGTGAGATGTTGGATATGGAGTTGTTCCAAAGATTGAGTGCTGTCAATCGAGTTAATCCCGCAAGGGGCGAGATATTCGTTATGTTATTTTGTCCAAGCCCTAGTGCTGTTAGATTGGTTAATCCCGTTAAGGGTGAGATGTTGGATATTAAGTTATCCCGAAGATCTAGCGATGTGAGGTTTGTTAATCTTGCTATAGTTGAGATGTTGGATATGGAGTTGGCGGCAAGCCCCAGTTCCCTTAGGCTGGTTGCATGTTCAAGCCCTGTTAAATTGCGGATGTTTTCACTCGTGGCGTAAAGTGTCTGCAAGGTCGCCATATCCGCTACGGTGATGGTTGCCCCTCGCGCTTTGCGGAGCACCCGCTGGATGGCATTTCGGAGATTGGGGTCGGGTATGTTGACCGTTCTGGGTGGCACAACGATGTTGTCAAAGGCAACGGTAACCCCTCTACTTTGGAGAGTGGGAATGTGGGTATTGAATGATAGTGCGCTGAGTGGATTTTCGCTCACATCCACGGAATCTCCATTCCACAGTCCTGTATTTGCGACGAGGGGCCAGAGGTCGGATATAGCGTTGTTGTGAAGATGTAGTTCTGTCAGTTGAGTTAATCCGGCAAGGGGTGAGATGTTGGATATGGAGTTATTGTGCAGCCCTACCCTTGCTAGGTTAGTTAATCTCGCTAGGGGTGAAATGTCCGTTATGTTATTATGGCCAGCCCCTAGTGCTGTCAGTTTAATTAATCCCGCTAGAGGTGAGATGTTGGATATACGGTTCGTTCCAATATGTAGGAATGTGAGTCGCGTTAATCTCGCAATGGGTGAGATGTTCGATACAGAGTTGTTCCGAAGATGTAAGAATGTCAGGTTGGTTAATCCCGATATGGGTGATAGGTCGGATATGAAGTTGGCTTCAAGCCCCAGTTCCCTTAGGTTAGTTGCGGTTTCAAGCCCTGTTAAATTGCGGATGTTCTCATTAGCGGCGTAAAGCGCGTCCAAAGTCTGCATATCTGCTACAGTGATGGTTGCCCCTCGCGCTTTGCGGAGCACCTGCTCGATGGCATTTCGGAGGTTTGGGTCGGGTATGTTCACCGCGTTCTGTTGCACTAGGATTCTTTCAAGTTCAACTGTAACCCCTCTGCTGCGGAGTGTGGGAATATGGCTGTTGACGGAGGCGTTGTTGAGTGGATTTCTATTCACATCAACCGTATCGCCATTTCTCAATCCCGTGTTTGCTACGAGAGGTGACAGGTCGGATATAGAGTTGTTGTCAACCCACAATTTTGAAAGGTTGATTAATCCTGCTAAGGCGGAGATATTGGTTATGACGTTTTCGCCAAGATCCAGCAGTCTGAGGTTGATTAATCTTGCTAGCGGTGAGATGTCGGCTATAGAGTTGGTCCAAAGCCCCAGTTCTTCCAGTTGGGTTAATCCCCGTAGAAATAATATGTTGAATATACGGTTTTCCCCAAGATTCAGGTATTTCAGCTGCGTTAATCCCACTAGGGGCGAGAGATCGAATATATAATTGTCCCGAAGGTACAGCCCTCTCAGGTTGATTAATCTTGCTAGGGGTGAGATGTCGGATATGGTGTTGCTCAAAAGATCTAGTTCTATCAGGCGAGTTAATCCCGATAAGGGGCGGAGGTCCGTTATGTTATTTTTTGGAAGCCACAGTCGTATGAGATTGGTTGCGTGTTCAAGCCCTGTCAAATTGCGGATGTTCCTATTAGTGCCGTCAAGGTCGGTTATCCACGCCATGTCCGCCACAGTGATGGCAGCACCCGGTGCTTTACCGAGTTTGTTTGCAATGACAGCGCGGAGATTGAAGTCAGGGATGGATACGATTTGCGCTGATGCAACCACCGAGATCGACAGGCAAATTAAGCAAGGTAAAGTCAAACGAAAAAGTTGTTTTCTCATGAATCGAGTCCCTTTGGGGTTAGAAATGGATTTGAGAAACGAAGGTACATTGGTTGCTGGAAAGGGTAAGGCAGCGTTCTCTCGTATCAGAAATTGAGAGCCTTTCATTTGGGCGCTAAGTTGCTGATATTCGATACATATCACCCCGCGCCGAAAAGATTAGTTCCATTTCGATTCCGATTTTATTGAGATTTATCGCGAGATTCAAAGCAGGTAGGACTATGGGTGGGGCAAATGCGAGAGAATCGTGTGAGCGAGGATGCTCAACCTACGGGTGTACTTGATCGTTCTCTGGAATAGCGCATGCTTCGACTTTTTCCAGCACGTCTTTGGGCTTAATCCGCGTTTTGAAAAAGAGCACTTCGCCGGGGATGTCTCGGAAATCTTCGGTCGAACAGTTGAGTTGATCTGACACAGCGATGATCATGTTGGGCATAGCGGCGCGTTTGAGTTTCCACATTTTTTTCTGGAGGTAATCCGGCGTCCAGAAGCCGACGATTTCCATTAAGGCGCGTCGTCCATCGGGGTGCAAGAAGGCGAAGTCTGGAATCATGACGGTATCTTTGAGATTGATGATATCCGTTTCGCGCTCAAGGATCCACTCTGTGTCGATTTTATCGAACTGTGTTGCGAAATGCCGTTCTAGCTCGCTGTCAAACTCGCCGGGGTCACGATAGTGGGATTGTAGCCCAGCTTTGTCGGTGAGGTTAAATCGGAGATGATCCTTTTGGTTCATGACGATTGTTGCGTCCAGCCACCATCGGTCGCAGTGTAACAGCGCGGGTAGGAACAGTGCCATCTGAATTCCGTACTTCTGAGATAGGCGAAACATTGATGCGGGCCCGTCGAGGACGATTTGGTAGCCGTCGGTATGGTTCCCATCGACGACGTGCATCAGCCTAAAAAACTTGATGAATTGGAACACCAACTTGTATTTCGTTGGGATGTTGCGATAGATTCGGATTGTCATTTCGCTGGCGCGGTAGAGCATCGCTTGGGCGAGTGCGACGTTATACCGATCCAGCAGCCACTCGGCGGTTGGTGGATCGAACCCTATTAGGAGGCGGTTCTCCTCTAGGTCCGCATACATGCCCTCCATCACTGCCTCCCCCGAAATGTTAAACTCCTCAGCGATTTTCGCGAGTGCCTTTGGACGTGTATTTCGGTGCAGCCTATCTCTTTTTGTGACAACTGGATGGCGTTTACTGGCGTAGGCGAAGATTTTTTCTCGAAGTATCTCTGGCTCAATTGGGGATTGAATCGTAATCTCCGATCGATCTTCGAGCAGTTTGGCAAGCCCCCGCGTGACGTGGTAGTTGACGTCAGCTGCCTCATAATCCGCTAGTGCTGAATCGAGTGACCCTTTGGTTTTGTTGAGGTGTGCTGCGTAAATCGCGATCAGATCCTTTGCGATTGCACGATACCTTCTGCTTTGTGGGTTCACATAGCGGGGGCAAACCGCGTCTTCTTGAATTCGATAGCGGAGCAGGTCGAGTGGGAGCATCGGGTTTTTGCGGGTTATAGCGTATTGGTCTTTAATTAGGTTGGTGATGACGCTACACTTTGAGAGACGAATTTATCACAAAACAGGATTCACGTCAAGCCATTTACGCCTCGATTGGAAACTTCTAATAATTCGCTTGATCCTCTCATGGATCTTTGGTAAACTGAACGTGAAACGTGAAAGCAATTTGTTCATGGATTGGTTGGCACATCACGCAATTTGCGATCTATCAAAGGCATGTTACACATGTCACCCCTCTGGGGCTTAGGGTTGTGGGGATTCGGCGTTGCTATAAACATGTCGCCCCTCTGGGGCTATGTTGGTTCATTGGTACATGTGAATATTACATATATTGCGCTCTTCCCCAATAAATCGGGGCAGGTGGGATTCAAAACTGGAGCGAAAGAGAGGAACGGGAATCTCCGTTCCCTACGAATACATCTCGCTGTGTTGAATCGTTGGAGTCGGGCAAGATGCCCGCCCAATGAGAAAATGTTATAGGTCGGTGTTGGGTTTCACAATGAGTGTTCGGCCCAACCTACAAACTAGAGCGAAAAGTAGAGTGCTTGGCGGGCGGAGAGACCCCGCCCCTACGGGAAGACCGAAGATATATTTAGCAGCACGTTTTAAGAGAACTTGAAGTATCCTGTGAGGAAAGATATGAATGAAGAGAAAAAACCGAATATACTTCTAATATTAAACGATGATATGGGTTATTCAGATCTCGGTTGTTATGGTGGAGAGATCCACAGCCCGAATCTGGATCGACTTGCTCGTGGTGGATTGCGCTTCACACAGTTCTATAATACCGCCCGTTGTTGCCCTTCGCGTGCTTCGATGCTGACGGGGCTGCATCCACATCAGACGGGGGTTGGACACATGATGATGGACGACGGTTTAGAGGGGTATCGAGGCGATCTGAATGACCGCTGTGTCACTATTGCTGAAACCCTCAAACCCGCGGGGTATCGGACCTACATGAGCGGAAAGTGGCATATCTCACGGCACACCGATCCGGAGGGACCGAAACACAGTTGGCCCCTTCAGCGTGGCTTTGATCGTTATTTTGGCATTATCACAGGGGCGGCGAACTATTGGAAGCCGAACACGCTGACCCGCGATAACGAGCATATTCCGCATGACGAATTGCCCGAAGGCTTTTTTCTGACCGATGCTATCAGTGATGAGGCATCTGCGTTTATCCGGGGCCATGCCGAGGAGACTTCTGATCAGCCGTTCTTCACCTATGTCGCCTACACTTCGCCCCATTGGCCGCTCCACGCTCACGACGAAGACATCGCACGCTATGAGGAGCGTTTCGCGGCGGGATGGGATCAACTCCGCGAAGAACGGTTGGCGCGGATGCGGGAGATGGGAATCCTCGACGAAGGGTGGGTGTTGACAGATCGAGATCCGACGCAGCCGCCTTGGGAGGAAGCAGAGCACAAAGAATGGAATCAGCGGCGGATGGAGGTCTACGCGGCTCAGATTGATCGGATGGATCAGGGGATTGGTCGGATTCTGACGGCGTTGGAGGAGACGGGTCAATTGGATAACACGCTGATCCTTTTCCTAGCCGATAACGGTGGGTGTGCGGAGGAGCTTCAGGGACCTGCGAATCGCGTCGGGAAGGACGGCTTAATCGAGACCGAAACGACGCACGATGGGCAACCGGTGTATCGGGGGAACGATCCGAGCATGATGCCGGGACCGGAAACCACATATCAAAGCTATGGTGTTCCGTGGGCGAACCTTTCCAATACCCCGTTCCGCGAATACAAGCATTGGGTACATGAGGGTGGCATTGCGACGCCGCTTATCGTGCATTGGCCTGATCGGATTCAAACAGAAGGAGCGCTGCGCCATCAGCCGGGTCAACTCCCCGATATCATGGCGACTTGCCTTGAGATCTCTGGGGCAACCTATCCTGATGAGCATAACGGGACTCCAATCTATCCGTTGGCGGGGACTAGCCTCACGCCTGTCTTTGATGACGAAAATAACGCTAAAGAGGCACTCATTTGGGAACATGAGGGCAACGCAGCGGTGCGGAAAGGGAAGTGGAAGTTGGTGTGTAAGTACCCAGGGGATTGGGAACTTTACGACATTGAGATAGATCGCACCGAGTGCAACGATCTATCGGCGCAGTTTCCAGAACAGGTTGAGGAACTGAGCGAGTTGTATCAGGCGTGGGCGGACCGCTGTTTTGTTGAACCTTGGAGCGAGATTTTGGAAGGGCGAAAAACGGAGGCTTGAGATGATTCTAACGATGAATCAGATAGAGATGGAATTAGGTGGAAAGTATCTCGGTTGGTTGCGTGAAGCGAACGAGCTGCTCGGTGACCGCGAGGCACTTAAGGCGCGGTTAGAAGAGGACGGTTATCTGCTGATTCGCGGCTTGCACGACCCGGAGAAGGTCAAGGCAACCCGTCGATTTCTCCTCGAAAAATTGGACGAAAATGAGCAACTCAATCGAGCGTATCCGCTATTGGAGGGCGTGCCAGCAGAGGGCAAGCGCGGAATGTTTATGGGTGGCAACAAAGCGGTGACCCATGAACCTCCATTTCTGAATCTGGTTGAATCGCCGGAGATCATGGACTTTTGTGAAGCTTTCTACGATGCGCCGGTCATCACCTACGATTATAAATGGTTGCGTGTGGTTGGTCCGGGAGGGTTCACCGGTGCACACTATGATATCGTCTACATGGGACGTGGTACGCAACAACTCGTTACCTGTTGGACGCCGATCGGCGATGTACCGCTCGAAATGGGTCCGTTGGTGGTTCTCGTCGGCTCCCACCGTTTTGAGATACTCAAGGAGACTTACGGCAAGATGGACGTTGATCGTGATCATGTGACCGGTTCGTTTTCGTATGACCCTATCGAATTGGCGGATCGCTACGGTGGGCAGTGGGGTACGAGTTCGTTTGAGATGGGGGATGTGCTTATCTTCAGTATGTTCACGATGCACGGGTCGTTAGATAACACAACCCACCGATTTCGTCTTAGCACCGACACGCGTTATCAACGCGCCGACGAACCTGTGGATGAACGTTGGATTGGAGATGATCCGATCGCGCATTATGCTTGGACGAAGGGCGAAACGGTGCCGATGGAGGAGATGCGAAAACGGTGGGGTGTTTGATAACCAAAGTTTATTGGTGCATTGGTGCATTTAACCGATGAATCCTATATTGCATTGTGCTTAAAGCTAGGGAAGATTGGATCTGGATGAGGTTGAAAAGGAGTTGTATGACACTTGATGAAATTCAGCAGATTGCTGTGATTGGGGCGGGTTTGATGGGCCATGGGATCGCCCAAGAATTTGCGTTTGCCGGCTATCAGGTTCACCTGCACGATGTGAGCCAAACGCAGGTGGACGCTGGAATAGAGCGGATACGAGACAACCTTCAGGTATTTGTGGAAAATGACCTTGCCAAACCGGATCAGATCGATGAGACGCTCAATCGGATTCATGGGTCAGACCAGCTTGAAGTCGTTGGGAGTGAGGCGGATTTTGTCATTGAAGCGGTGATTGAGAATCTGCCACTCAAGCAGGAGGTGTTCCGCCAACTGGATCAGATCTGCCCACCGCGCACGATTCTTGCCAGCAACACGACAGCACAGATGCCTTCGCAGATTGGTGCGTTTACCCAACGCCAAGATAAGATTTTGAACACCCACTATTTTAATCCGCCCTATCTCATCCCGCTCGTTGAGCTGATTCGTAGTCCGAAGACCTCGGACGAGACGTTACAGGTGGCGTATGATCTGATGGTGAAGATTGGGAAGACACCGGCAATTATCCAGAAGGAGGTTCCCGGTTTTGTGGGGCCCCGTCTACAAGCTGCGGTGATCCGCGAAGCGTTCTCAATCGTTGAGCGGGGCATCGCCACTGCGGAGGATGTCGATCTGGTGGTCCGTAACAGCTTTGGACGTCGTTTGAGTGTTGCGGGACCGTTTCAGGTGTTTGAGCTGGCGGGGTGGGATCTCGTCCTTGCAGCGTTTGAGGAGCTATACAAGGATCTCAATAGTTCGTCCGAGATTAACCCGCTCCTTCGCGAAATGGTTGAGGGTGACAAACTCGGTGTCAAGTCGGGAGAGGGGTTCTACGAGTGGACGTCCGAAAGGATTAATGAGATTCGCGACAGGATGAACCGGACGTTGATTGGTCGGATGAAGGAAGACGTAAAACGTGAAGCGTGATAGGTTTGAACAGTCAGATAACCCAATAGGTACGGATGCCTTGGAGGTATAGAAAATTGACTTTAGCCTGTGCCTAGAATGCAAGGCAGTACCATTTTTTTTTCTGATTACCGTTTGATAGATCTGTTTTTAACAAAAAAACCTTGCCTAAATTTAGAGAATCCCTTATAATAATCCTCGTTCTTGTAAAAGATCCAATTAATGAATGATAATAGAGAATAGTTTTGCCATATAGGCAACGTACAACACAACTAAGGAATTAATCTCCACAAGGATGAAAGGAGTTATCTGGTGAAACGTCAGATTGCCAATCTAAGTAAGTTTTTTGTCATTTTAGCTTTATTTATGTTACTTGTAGTTCAAGGTGTTTATGGTCAATCGATCTCAATAGACCCAGCATCGGTTGAATCTCCAGCGGCTGGCGAGCAGTTGACGCTCAATATCAATATCGCGGGCGGAATGAATATCTTTGGCTATGAGGTGACCGTGACATTTGATTCAACCGCGCTCTCGTATGTCAGCATCACGAATGGTGATTACCTGCCCGCCGGTGCGTTTGCCGTGCCCGCGGTTGTTACCGATGCGAGTGCGAAACTCGCTGCAACCGCTCTTAGTGGTACAGCAGATGGGGATGGCACACTTGCCACCGTGACATTTACAGTTGTCGAAGTCAAGAGTTCGGCAATTGGGCTGGAAGCGGTTATTTCCGATCCAACAGCGACTCCGATAGCTGTGATGGTCGAAGGTAGTATGGTTACCGGACCTGCGCCTGCGGAACCTGAGACCCCCGCAGAACCTGAGACCCCCGCAGAACCAGAAACGCCTGAAATGCCCGAGGCTGTTGAGTTTAAGGTAACACTAACAAACCTCACTATGGGTGTTCCGACTCAAGGCGGTCAGATTTTTTCGCCGCCGATTTTTGTGACACACGGTCATGGATTTTCAATCGGTGCATCAGGTGAGCTAGCCAGTATGCAACTTGGCATATTGGCGGAAACGGGCAACAATGGTCCGCTCGCTGAATTGGCTATGGGGTCAGACGCAGTGGGTAGTGTCCATGCGTTTTCCACTTCTACGCCAGAGGTAGTGCTCCCCGGTGCGTCCGCTTCAGCGATGGTCAGTGCTAGCTCCGATATGGGGTATCTCTCATTGGCGACGATGCTTGTGCAAACCAACGACGGCATTGTTCTCGCAAACAGTTTGCCGCTCTTCGACGAAGATGGCAATCCACGCTCGTTCACAATGGATCTAATATCCTATGACGCGGGTACGGAAGATAACAACGAGTTGGCGACGCATGTTCCGGGACCCCCATTTGGTGGTGGTGAACGTGCACCAACTGCAGACCCCATTATGGCTCATCCCGGCATCGCTGGTGCCGCTGATGTAGGAGCTGCGTTCGGTTGGACAGAGCCTACCGCAACCGTGGCTGTTGAAGCGATGGTTGAGATGCCCGAACCGCCTACAGAACCTGAACCGCCTACAGAACCTGAACCGCCCACGGAGCCTGAACCACCCACGGAGCCTGAGATCCCTACAGAGCCTAAGAGTATGTTTAAAATGGCGTTGGCGCCTGGGTTAAACATGATTTCTTTGCCTCTGATGCCGGCGGAACGTTATACGGCGAGTTCGTTTGCTGAGATGATTGATGCAACTATAGTGATTAAGCTGGACACGGCGATGCAGGAATTTGTCGGGTTCACCGCAGACCAAGAGGGTGATGGCTTCGCGATCGAAGGCGGTCAGGGATACATCGTCAACGTCCCCGATGGTGGTATGGTTACCTTTACAGGAACGGCGTGGGATAACACGATGGAAGATACCGCAGCCGCGCCGGGTATCGAACTTCCGAGTCCGACATGGGCGTTTGTTGTTAGTGGTGATTTGCTAGAAACTGAGGTTGGTGTGTCCTACACGGTTGTTGCGAAGAATCATCGCACCGGTGAAGTTGCAACAAGACTGGTTTCGAGCAACCACGGGGAGTTCAACACAGTCTGGGCAGATCTGTCACGACAGAGCGTCATTGAAGCTGGCGATACGCTAGAGGTTATGCTATTCGATGATATGGGAAATATCGTTTCAGGTCCCTTCATACATAAAGTTGGGGTTGAAGACCTTCGGAAGGCTTACCTGAGTTTATCGTTGACTGTTGGCGATATGCATCCGGCAAGGACGATATTGGGACAAAACTTCCCGAATCCGTTCAACCCTGAAACGTGGATTCCGTACCAGCTTGAGAAATCAGCAGATGTCGCTCTCCAGATTTACGACACGTCTGGTAGTATTGTACGAACTATCGATCTCGGCTTTAAGCAACAAGGGTTCTATATGACGCGTTCGACAGCGGCGTACTGGGATGGTCGCAACAACATGGGTGAGCAGGTTGCCTCAGGGGTTTACTTCTACAGTCTGCAGACCCCCGACTTTTCGGCGACACGGAAGATGCTGATTTTGAAGTAGGTCATTTATCGATACGTAAACTTGATTCATCTGGCGTGCAAAAATCGTTGAGCGAAACGCGATACGGCTTGTACGCCATGAAGATTATACTTTTCAAAAAAATGGGAGCATCGGGCTATTGGACAGGATCTTATGCCTATGCTCCCATTTTTGTTTAGAGAATAGTTCATTGGTTCATTGCTTCGCTTATCGCATTCGATAACATATGGTGCTCCTCTAGAGCACGAGCTTGGATCTATCTTCCTTCTATAGATATATCGCTCCTCTGGAGCGAAAAACACTCGTGTCATCCCGTCGGGGCTATGTTGGTCCACTGGCTGATCGGTTCAATAAACATATCACTCATCTGAAGTGGAAGATAGACCTGCCACCCAGCTTTAGCTGAATTCAAGATGCTTAGACAAGAATCTTCTACCAGAATTAGCAAGCGTGCAGTGCTGATTGGTGTGATACTGATTATTGCCAACAGCTATTGGATTGCTTACATTGAGATGTTGTGGCATACCGCGCACCTGACGATCGTTACGTTGTCAGTCAACGTTATGTTTGCGCTCCTCGTGATTACGGGGTTGAATATCATTGTGCGTCAGATCGCTCCGAGTGCTGCACTCAGCCGCCAAGATCTGTTAGTTATCTATGGGATGCTGGCGGTGGGGAGTGCGTTCTCTGGGCATGATTGCATGCCTCGCCTGATGGGACTCATCCCGTATGCCTTCCGTTTTGCGACCCCTGAAAACGATTGGGAAGCGCTGCTATTCCGTCACCTGCCACCGTGGTTGGTTGTTTCAGATCTGAGGGCGGTTACCGACTTTTTTGAGGGCGAAGTCGACTTCTTCAGGGATGGTTACTTTCGATATTGGATCACGCCCATCCTATCGTGGTCGATTGTTATCTTCTCGTTGATGCTGATTTTTCTGTGTTTGACTTCTCTGATTAGGCGGCAGTGGGTGGTGCATGAGAAATTGGCGTATCCCGTGATCCAAATCCCGCTTGAAATCACGGCGGACAACGGAGCGATTTTCAAAAACCGTCTGCTTTGGATGGGGTTTGGAATTGCTGCGGGGATCAATATGCTCAACGGGCTCCAGTATTTCTTCCCTGCATTGCCTTCGATTCCTGTCAAGCAATACGATCTCAATATCTACTTTACGCAGAAACCGTGGAGCGCGTTGGGGAGTATGCCGTTGCGGCTGCACCCCTATATGATTGGGCTCGGCTTTATCCTTCCCCTGGACCTCTCCTTTTCCTGTGCGTTTTTCTATTTATTCGGAAAGATGCAGCTGCTATACGGGAGCATGGTGGGTATCATGCACCTGCCGGGATATCCGTTCTTCGGTGAGCAGGGCACTGGCGCACTGTTTGCGCTGCTGCTTATCACGTGCTGGAGCGGCAGAAGACATTTCGCGCAAGTCTTCTCTCGTGTGTTTCGCCCGGACCGCGAGGATGAAGCGACGGAGCCGCTCTCTTACCGCACCACGGTCATTACATTGTTTCTGTGCCTTTTGGTGTTGATGGGCTTCTGCATAAAATGCGGTATGTCTGTCTGGGGTTGTATCATTTTCATCTCTATCTATCTGCTAATTATTGTAGGATTGACACGCATGCGAGCAGAGTTGGGGCCTCCGATTCAGGCGGTCGGTTATGTCACGCCTCAATACCTGACAATCTCGATGTTCGGCACGCGCCGGCTCCGGGCGGGAAATCTGACGATGCTTTCCTTGCTGAATTGGTTGAGTGGAGCGAGTTACGCATCGTTTCGGACACACCCGATGCCTGATCAGATGGAAGCGTTCAAACTCGCTGAACGCACCGGCATCAACAACCGGACAATGCTCATCGTGTTGGTCATCGCTAGCATCGTGGGGATTGAATCGAGCCTCATCCTGTATCCTTATACGATTTACAAGGAAGGGGTTGCGGCGGGTTCAGAGCAGATTCATTCTGGCGGTGCGGAGGCGTACAATTTCCTGTCCTCATGGTTGATTAATCCGAAACCCACGGATTGGTTGGCGATGGCAGTTCTTGGCATAGGCTTTCTAGTGAACATGGGAATTATGTTTCTCCGTGCCCGATTTGTATGGTGCCCGCTTCACCCTGCCGGCTATATTGTCGGCGTCGCCCCCGGTACAATGAACCTCGTCTGGTTCCCTCTGTTAATCGGGATGGCTGCGAAATGGGTGCTACTCAAGCATGGCGGTATCAAGGGGTATCGCCGTGGGATGCCCTTCTTTGTTGGGTTGGTACTCGGTGAGGCGTTGATAGGGTGTTTTTGGCCCATCATGAGTCTTGTGCTACGTTCAGCGGTGTATAGCTGGATCTGATCGAGTTTCAACTGTCTCGCCTTCCCTAAATTAACCACAGAGACACATAGAACGCAGAGAATAAAAAAGCAGGCAAAATCGCTTCCCTTCTAGTTGATTGATGTTCCCAAGTCGACATACTAAAGTTGACAAACTAATGTCGAGATGTGAATCTCGACCTACGGGAATGTGGTACTTCCTCTTCCTTCAATTTTTTCCCTATCCCTGTGCCCATTTCATTATACCTTGGTTCACTAGTTCATTGGTTCATTGGATTAATAAACCCTGCACATGGCATTCCTCTGGAGCGCGATTGTTAGGCGTATCGCGATTCTATAGACACATTGCTCCTTTGGAGCAAAGAGACATCTATCCATCCAGCGTAGGGAACAACGATCGTTGTTCCCTACAACCCGTTTGCCGTAACAGACTCCTTGGGATTGTGTTGGTTCATTTGTGTTGGGTTTCACGATTCCTGTTCAACCCAACCTACGATACCGGTGGACTTTCGATAGATAACAATTCCGGTAAAATTACACAAATTACACACAGAATTCGCCATTTTCGCTGTGAAAAAGGTCGTGGGCAAATGGGCCTCCGCCCCCTAATCATCCTGAGCTGATATTAAGTATTTTAACATATGGTTACTATTTATAAAGTTAAATTGGAAAAAATTGGGATATTTTATAAAAATATATTGATAATTTAATGATATGGTGTTATATTGTTGTAGGTGGCGTCAAAAAGATTGAGTTAGCTCAAGTTACTACGAAGAATAATGCGTAAGGCGTAAAACATAAAAAAGAACTTAGCGCAGCTCAGGTGGCAATCTAGGTTGTGCTATATTTTTTTAGTGATGTGGAATCTTAAACTGTGAAGGAGTGAGATAATTTTGCGAAAGGTATTAGAGCAGTGTCCAACATGTGGTGGCGAACTGACCATAACGGGTTTGCACTGCCGTTCTTGTCATACTCGGATTGAAAGCGAATATTCGACCTGCCGTTTCTGTCGGTTATCACAGGAGAGCCTTGATTTCATTGAGGTTTTTGTCAAGAGTCGAGGTAATATCAGGGAGATGGAACGTGAGCTTGAGATCTCCTACCCGACCGTTCGTAGCCGGTTGAACGCTGTCATCAAGGAACTTGGGTATGAGGTGGATGCGGAATCGCCTGATTCGGATGAGTTGGCGGACAAACGACGCGCGATCCTCAGGCAACTGAACCAAGGGGAGATCTCCGCAGCGGAGGCCACGGAATTAATCAATCAATTAAGGGGGAAATAACGATGAACGGGGAAAGAATGAGCATTCTCAAAATGGTGGCTGAAGGCAAAATTACCGCTGAGGAGGCGGAATCGCTCCTGCGAACCCTTGACGCACCTGATGAGTCCCAGCAAGTTTCTGAGGAACAGTCACCGTCTGAAGGCGAGCGAGAGAGTTTTGTTGAGCTATTAAAAGCTGGTTCCGAATCGCTGAAAGATCAGGGTGGGCCTTCGCGTGATTTTAGCCGGGTGTTGAGAAAATCGGCTAGAGATAGAAAGCGTGGAGCGCGTCGTCATCGTGATAGGAACCACAGAGCCTGTTACGAAGAACCGAGAGCCCAGGTACAGCTTGAAACAGGTGAAAAGTTTGACTTGGAAATCGATAACCGACACGGCGATATTGAAGTAAGATCATGGGCGAGAAACAGCCTCCAAATCGACTATCAGATCAGTGTGTGGGCGAAGGATGAGGAGACCGCGAAAGAGATCGCTTCAGAGATTGAGATCCGAATTGAGCCTGACAAAGATGCTTCAGGCCGGGCGACGCGGGCTTTGATTACGACAAACTATCCGGAAGAGTGGGAGTTGTGGCGGAACAGTGGTTCACGCGCCCGTGTTGATTATTGGTTAGCTGTCCCGCAGCAGACGAATTTGGAACTTGATAATCGGCACGGTAATGTGTCTGTACACGATTCGCGTGGGACAACTTCGATTGGCAACCGACATGGCAATGTCTCTCTCGGTGCAATTGGTGGAGATCTGAACTTAGATGCGCACCATGGAAACGTCGAAGCGGATTCGATTCAAGGGAATGTGTGCTTTAACGGTGGTCATGGGAATGCCGAACTTGGTAAAGTCGGTGGTAGCTTTGAAGGTGACTATAGGCACGGAAACCTTGAACTCGATGAGCTCGGAGGGGATCTCACACTGAAACATCGGCATGGAGATGCTGTTGTCCACTCGGTGGGTGGCGTCATCTTGGTGGATAAGAACCACGGACGAATTGCACTTAAGGGGGTACGTGACACATTCCACATTGACGGGAAGCATGCAGACACCCATCTCGATGTAGTGTCACCTTTAAGCGGGGATTGCGTCATCAAGGGGCGTCATGCAAAAGTGGACCTTATCGCACCCGCGGATGCCTTTGCGTCGATTCAGGCGTCAACCCATCGTGGGAGTATCTCCTCAGAGTTTGAGGGAGATCTAACGAAGGGGAAACGCGGTCAACAGTTTACAGCGTCCCTTAGCGAAAATGGGGCAAACCTTCAGGTAACCAACCATCACGGACGGATTGACCTCCGTTGCCATGGGGTTGTGGCTTCGGAAGATACCCACGAAGTGGATAGAACCATTGAGCAATCGGTTTAATCAACAGTCAGATGACGAAAGGAGGAGGTAGCAATGCGTCAAGATAGACTTGAAGTGCTTAAAATGCTTGCGGAGGGGAAGATCAGTGCGGAGGAGGCAGAGATGTTGTTACGTGCCCTTGACGAGGCTGATGCGCCCGAAGAAGAGACTGATACTGAAGATGAAAAACCTAAGCAGGAGAAGGACTTTGTGCAAGAGATGACGGAAATGTTTCAGGATGTTGGGCGGGAGATTGAAGTTGAGGTGAGTAATGCAATTAAATCGGTGAAACTGCCGGATGTGAAAAAAGTTGTCGACGAGGTGGTTGATCAGGTGAAGTCATCTGTTTCTGAAACTGTTGATTCCGTCTCCGATATTGCTGACATCGCCGACGAAGACGATGAAAAACGGAGAGGCAAGCAGCAGCTGGACATATTTGAGGGCACGGGCATCACCAAGATTGACGCACAAACCGCCAACGGGCGGATCACGCTCGAAGGCTCAGACCGAGATGAGGTTGCTGTGCGTGCGTGGAAGGAGGTTCGTGGGAGAAGGGCTGTCGCAGCGGAATTTGCCGAACAGGTCGAAGTCTGCGCAGAACAGATCGGGAATGAGCTTCGGATTTTCACCGAACACCCGCCTCCCCCCCAAGGTGTCAGCCTCGCTGTACATTATGCGATTGAAACGCCGCGGGAGGTTGATGTGAATCTCCGGACCGTCAACAGTCAGATTGAGATTAGCGGGATCAGCGGAGCGATTGATGCGACCACTGTTAATGGTATCATAGAATTGGAGGGCGATACAGGTCCGATTCATGCGCGTACGACCAATACGTCAATTAAAGCCGAGATCGGTTTGCTGACCGACGATGCGGAGTTTTCGACGACCAACGGCACGATAGGGGTGGAGGTGCACCGTTGTATTGGTTCTATGGCTGCGCTGACGACCAACGGCTCCATCGATGTAACGCTTCCCGCGGATTTTGCTGGGCAGCTCGATGCCGAAGCGAGACGAGGACGGGTGCATTCTGATTTCCCTATCCCTGTTATTGGGAAGATCAGCAGTCAACTCAAAGGCGAAATTGGCGAGGGTGGTGAGGCGGTTGTTAAATTGCGGAGCACGAATGGGTCGATTCGTTTGAAACGGCAGGAACCTTGAAGCATGAAAACGAGAAGACGGGATTGATTGTAGGTTCGGATACCTATGATACGTACAGTACCCACTACTAGCAATTTAGGGAGGTTATCATGTGGATGGGATTTGGTAAATTTCAAATCATGCTGATTTTACAAAGCGTACTATTTGCAGGACTAGCTATTGCTGATGCTGCTGTTGAAAATAACATTGAGAGGTCGTTTCAAGTCGCTTCCGGTGGACGTTTGACGATTGATGCAGAAAGAGGTTCAATCGAGGTTCGCACGGCAGACCGCGACTTTGTTGATGTAGAGATTGAAAGGAAGGTCAAAAGAGGTGGCAAATGGAGCGTTGAAGAGGTCCTTGAGGATCTCGCAATCACCTTTGACCATAGTGACGATGGAGTTACAATCAGAGCGGAGTACGATCAGGAGAATCGCCGGCGATGGAATCGGGAAAGAAATCGATTGCGGATTAAATTCTTGATTACCGTGCCGCAACGGTACAACGTTGATTTGAAAACTTTAGGGGCGGGCATTTCCATTGGAGATCTGGAAGGTGAGGTCCGCAGCCAAACGGCGGGCGGCAATCTCCAAATCGGAAGCATCAAAGGGCCCGTTTGGGGGCAGACTACGGGCGGCAACATTAAATTAGAAGGAACGGAAGGCGATGTTGACCTCAAGACCTCCGGCGGCGGGATCACGATTGGAAGTGTGGAGGGAGCGATAGAAGCCATAACCTCCGGTGGATCGATTCGCATTGATGAGGCGACTGGCAGTGTCAATGCCAAGACCTCCGGCGGCGGGATCACGATTGGAAGCGTGGGAGGAGCGGTAGAAGCCGTAACTACCGGCGGATCGATTCGCATTGATAGGGCAGGCGGTGTCAATGCGAAAACTTCTGGCGGTGGCATTACGGTTGAAGAGGTGATGGGGAGCATCAACGCGAAGACATTCGGTGGCTCTATCAAAACGTATATTTCTCGCCAACCTGAAGAGGGTTGCTCGCTGGAGACATCAGGGGGAAGCGTGACTGCCTACCTTGTTGAGGATATTGCCATTGATGTGGAGGCTCAGGCAAGCGGCGGTCATGTATCCACTGATGTTCCCATCATTGTGCAGGGCAAAATACGCGAAAACAGGTTACAGGGTGCGATTAACGGCGGGGGACCGGTGCTTAAGCTACGTACCTTCGGCGGTAACATTCGTCTACACCCAAAGCCGATTGTCGAGTCTCGGCGTGAAAACGAGAAGACGAGATAACGAGAAAACCAGATTTAACTTACCGCTAGTTTTATATTTTGGGCAGGCACAAGATCTGCCCCTACAGGAATTCAGATTCTGTCGGTGTAAGAGGGGTGTTGATGGGCGGGAAACCCCCTACGCAAATATGTCGTAATATGCACAAGGGTTACGGCACACGGCGTGTGCCTACTACTTTAGATTGTGCCGTCTTGGGGTTCGTAGCCGAGGATTTCGCAGGTATGGGAGATGTCGAGTCGTGGGGTTTTGTGCCGGCTCTGCCCGTGTACGATTGCGAAATCGACCCCTTCGACATCAATGCAGCACCCTATCAGTTGTGCTAGATCGCGTTGGCTGATCCAGCCCTGTCCCATATCGCCTTGATTTCTGTTTGGTTCACCCTCTCGTTTAATTCCGCCGATACGAATTGCTATTGACGACAGCCCGTCGTGTGCGAAACATTGTCCCAGCGCTTCGCCAAAACATTTGGTTACGCCGTAGACGTTTGGTGGGTTGACGGGCATATCCCAAGTAACGGATAGGTCGGGTGGATAGGCTAACATTGCGTTGATGCTGCTGGCAAAGACGACGCGCTCACAGCCTTGATCTTTTGCTGCTTGGAAGACGTTGTATGTGCCGATGATGTTCAGCGACAACAGGGTTTCGTAGAAGTCCGCTGCTGGACTGCGATCGGCGGCGAGGTGGACAACCGTGTCCATCCCCTCGCAGGCGCGCTGCATCTGGTCGAGGTCGGCGATGTCCGCCGTCATAACCTCATGCCCATTCGGATTTTCGATTTCGGCGATGTCTG
>JAGWBT010000024.1:46247-46785 GCA_021295755.1 Candidatus Poribacteria bacterium | reverse complement strand
TAAAGTGCTTTCCATTCATCATCAGTCAACACAGAGGTGCATTCAGCGTCGGGTGCATGGCGATTGTACATTGTCAACCAATAAAGCCGCCATGCAATGACACTCATTAGGGCGATATATCGTAGGAGCCGGTCTTGGGTTTGCAGACGGCAGTGTTCGATTTTGACGCCGGATTTGAGGACTTTGAAATAGACTTCAATTTGCCACCTCAGACTGTACCAGCGTATCCGTTGTATGGCATCGGTAAAATCATTGGCTTTGATATTAGTAATTAACAACCATTGCAGCGGGGTTGCCTTCACCGGTGGATTGACTTCCGTCACCCAGACGACACTCACGCCAACCGGGGGTAAGTTTTGCGGAGGTAACGCCGGTTGTCGATAGGGGGGAAGTCATGTCGTTGTTGTAAAATGAATACTGACCGTGGCTTGTCGGACGGGTTGATTCCCCCGAGCGGGCACTTTGACAAGTAGTTGACCGGCAGCGGGTTGACTTTGCACCACAGCCCGGAGTTGCCCCGCTTCATCATCAACATTTC
>JAGWBT010000024.1:0-46192 GCA_021295755.1 Candidatus Poribacteria bacterium | reverse complement strand
TCCACCCCATCTGGGGTGCGCGCTTGGGTTTGAGTTAACGCCTCAATCCATTTGTAACTCTCTTTTTCCGTCAGCGGCGTGTTGGCTTTGCGACGGTTTCGCTTTGGAGCATCCCGAACCCAAACGCAGACATCCCAACGGTAATCCCGATGCTGTTACCACTAAAGTGGTGTGTTTGACAAACCCATAGATGTGCTGAGACGCGGTGCCAATTGGCCCTAACCCTTCAGTCAATGGGTGATGTGTGTAATCGAGATAGGTTGTATCCTGTACGGCAAACACACGCTCATGGTCACTCAGCCGTTCAACTGTTCGTTGAAAGTGAGGAGATAGGATTTTCTCCGCTGTCACCTGCTCATTATCAAATAAACGATACGCCGCTTTGGTCGCTGACCAATCCTCACAAGCAGCATTAATAGCCGATTGCGGAGAGGCTGATAATGGCCGAAGCGACAGTAATCAGCCGCTGAGTGAGACGTTTATCGCCTAAGTCAAGCATCTCAAACTCCTGTTGACTCCAACAGGGAGTTAACTTATTATTGGCAGTAGGCATCAGGGACTCCTATTGAGTTGGGGGGTATCAGTATAGTCGTTTACCAATGCCATTAAATGTATCATATTGACTTTTGCCTATCAAGCAAATACCGATGCCCACTGATAGTTTGCCCGCTTCTACTTGTGGGTAATAGTTAGCCGCGCTTTGGGGTTGAAGACTCTGCCACCCAATTGCGTGCTCGGGGTGCGCGGCGACAATGCTCACACGATCCCACTTCTTGAGTTCAGGACGCAGAAATTCAAAGCGAAACCTCCCATCTACCTCCGTGCGTGTGGCAGATTCGGATGAATTGGGCCCTACGGAGTATAGCACTTCAGCATCCGCTACCGGTACGCCATCGTTGTCAACGACTCGACCAGAAAAAATCAGTTTTTCAGTTCCGTCCTCCGCTACAACAGCAGAGCGTTGTGCTTCACCGGCGCTGCCTGGCGTTGCTCTACGGGCAGCCAACTGACGTCCCTGATCCTCTGAAGCACGGCTAGAACCGGCTCGCGGAAGCTTTTCCTGCGCCGGAACAACCGGGATTGATGAACGTGTTGCATCGGCGATAGGTGCCAGCAGTATCACCCCGGTTGTCTCCTCCATCCCGATACGATCCATTGGCAGGCTCGTTGGCGAATCGGTTCCATGCCTAGCAATTCCGATCAAAACACACACTGCCATGATTAGCGAAAATAGAATCTTGCCAATCGCTGTGCTACTCCACGACGACACCATTGTTGGCGATGGTATATGGTGAATTTGCTCCATGAATTGCATGAGAAAACCTCCTTTGAGTTTGTAGCTTTTCAAAAGCCTACCGTAACGGTCAGACAATGCGCTCCCAAGCTGCTGACGCGCACGATATAACTTGCCCTTGACCGTGTTGACGGAGATACCGAGAAATTCGGAGATCTCCTTTAACGAATTGTCACCCATATAGAACATTGGCACCGCAACTCGATTATCATCGGGAAGTTCAGAGAGTGCCTGCTCTAAATCCACCTGCCAACCTGCTGTGGGAGCGGTGTGGGCCGGTTCAATCCGTAGGGCATCGCCTGTAGCATCGTCCAACGCTGTCTCACGTTGACGTGTCTTGATAATACTCGCGAGTCGGCGTTTACACTCGTTGGACATAATCGTATAGAGCCAACTTCGGAACCGATGCGGCTGCCGGAGTTGATAGAGACCGTGATATGCCCGCCAGAAGATCTCTTGCGTGACATCCTGCGCGTCTTCTTCATTCCGAACCTTCTGGAAGGCGTAGGCGTAGACCATCTCCTGATACTTGTGGACCAGCACCCCGAAGGCGTCCCGATCGCCCGCTAGTGTTTGAGATACCAATTTTTCGTCGTCCGAACGCATAATAATCTCCCGATCCGAAAACAACGATAGTTCTTCAACGAGATACCGAAGCTATTTAATAATTAGACACATTAAGTTACTCAAAGGTTATGCCGCATAGGAAATAAATAGTTGAAAATGTTGCCATCACGTATTATAATAAAAAACATGTTTGGACTCCAATTTCTAACCCCTTTATTCCTCGCCGTTGGCGCGGCGGCAGCATCGCTGCCCCTGATTATTCATCTCCTCAACCGGGAGCGGGCGAGACGGCTTGTGTTCAGCACGATTCGGTTCATCAAAATGTCCCACCAAGCGAACGTGCAGCGGCACCGGTTGAAACAGCTGCTCTTATTGTTGATGCGAATCCTGATCTTGGCGTTGCTTGGACTAGCGTTCGCACGCCCATTTTTCGCGGATACGCCCGCTACTACCGGGGGGACAGGTGGTGTGCGAAATATTGTCATCATTCTGGACACCTCCTATAGCATGGGTTATCTCGATACCTTCGATCAGGCGAAAAAGGCGGCAATTGAACTTGCTGACGACCTTCAACCCAGCGACACTTCCGCCCTCATCTTTACCAACAACAAAGCAAAGGTAGTCAAACCGCTCAATGGAGAACACCGACAAATCCAAACAGTGCTAACGGGCGCACGGTTGACCAATCACACTACGGATTACCTCGACGCAATTCAATCAGCGGATGAGATACTTGGGGAGGCGAATATTGGGGCAAAGCAGATTTACTTCGTCAGCGATTTGCAGCGAATCGGGTGGGAGAGTTTCGTTGATACCGATAAACTCAGTCCTGATGTTGAGATCGCTTTTATTGATGTGAGTGCGAAAGAACCGGTCAATCTCGCAATTACCGGCGTGAGTGTGCCGCAGGTAGTGCTGAATGAACAGAAGCCAGCACAAGTGGTTGTTCGCGTTCAAAACTTTGGGGAACAAGCGTTTGAAGGTTTACCGGTGCAACTGTTTATCGATGATAACAATGTCGGCACGACTACACTCGATATCGAACCCAATGATGTAATGGACGTTTTGTTCTCAGTTCATTTCAGAACAGAAAAGATTCATACCGGCTACGCCGCGTTGCCGGACGACCATCTAGAGATTGACGATAAGCGGTATTTCCGTCTACAAAGCCTGAAGTCAATCAAGGTGCATTGCGTCAACGGCGAACCAGGGCGGCGCGATTATGAGAGTGAGACATTCTTCTTGGAGACAGCGCTTCAGCCGGGGGTTCAGATTGTCCCAATCGACTTGACACAATCCCGTCAACTCTCAAACGCTTCGGAGATTTCACAATATGACGTGATTATCTTGGCAAACGTAGAGAAATTGACCGGCTTGGAGATACAGTCCTTGAGAACGTTTGTCGGGGCTGGTGGTGGTTTGATTATCACTGCGGGAGATCGGATGAACCTGGAGGCATATAGGAGTACACTCGGTGCGGGCGAAGAACCATTGATGCCGTGCAACTTCGTGCAGCCGGTTGGCGACGCACTCAATCACGATCGGTTCAGTGTTCTCGCAATGCTCGACTACAATCACCCCATCTTCCAGCCGTTCAAGGAACCGAATCACGGCGATTTCGGGAAAGGGCGATTCTACCGGTACCTCCAAGCGGTGCCGTTAAAGGGTGCAGCGGTCTTGGCAAGTTTTGACGATGGAAGTCCGGCACTCTTCGAGAAAGTTTATGGAACTGGGCGCGTGCTCTGCTTCACTTCGACGATTGATCGGGAGTGGACAGACCTGCCGATTCACGGCGTTTATCTCCCGTTTCTGTACGAAGCGATTAAATACCTCGCGCTCAAACGGACGGCTGAGAAACCCGATTATCGCATTGGCGATACGGTGGAGTTGGGCGGTTATCAACTACCCCCGGGGACGGAAATTGCCACTTTTAACCCAATGGGTGAGGAGACCCGGACGGAAATTACTGAGAGCGGCGGCATTATCTACGACGCCACCGAGCATCCGGGAATCTACTCTGCCCATATCTCCGGCAAACAACCGCGTTACTTCGTTGTCAATCCGGACACGATTGAATCCAACCTCACCGCCCGCGATTCAGAGGAATTGACCAGCATGTTGGCTGGCAGTGAAAAAGCTGTCGCCACGCAGGCTGTAACAACGGAAATGATTACGAAGTATCACGGCGAGGTCGAAAAAAATCAGGGTATGTGGTGGTATTTGATGCTCGGAGTGTTTCTGTTGGCGGTCGGGGAAATGTTCATCGCAAATCGTATATGAAGCAGCCCAATCGCCCATCAATTAGAACACCAAAACTAACAAGTAACTTTACGTTGGGAGTTGCGCCCAAGCCGTGATATGCGGCGGCAAGATGAGTGGACGTTTTGATGCAACAACTTCCGCCCGAAGCCGTTGGGCAAGTGTGTCCAGATCGACCTCTTCAGCAGTCGCAATCTCGAATCTTTCCAAGAGCGGGAGTATGCTTTGAAAAGCAGCTGTTATGAATTGGTAACCTATCCACGTTTCCGGACCGCCTACCGGTGCTGAATACTGTAGACTCGGTTCGGGCAAACCAGCATCGACAAAAGTGCTGTATAGATCAAGCCCCATTCCAACATTCGCTCCCGAACGTCGAAACACCTCCACTCCCCACTCTGCCAACTGGTTCATCATTGGCGTATCTGGACGAGCAATTGACGAGTAGGTCGAGAACTCAACCTCCTGAAAAGCGACAATACCCCCCGGACACAGGTGTGTTGCGAGCTGTTTTAAGGTCTCCGTGGGATTGGGGAGATACATCAAGACCAAGCGTCCGATAAGGGCATCAAAGTCGTTCGGCAGGTCCAAAGCTTGAGCATCCCCTGCCACGAACTGGACGTTTGCCAAACCTGCTGCCTCCGCCCGTGTTCGGGCAGTTTCAAGGATCTCCGGGTTCATATCTACACCGAGGACCTCCCCTTTACTACCAACCAATTCCGCAGCGGCAAACGCCACATCCCCGGCACCACTACCAATATCAAGTACCTTCATTCCGGTAAAGAGACCTGCATCCCTGAGAAGACGTCCGGTTATATCTTCATACAGCCCTGACTGCTGAATCAACCGCTCTGTCTCCTCTTGGCTGCGTCCCATCGTATATGCCCTATCACTACTTGATTCGGCCATGTCGGTTTATCCTCCTGCTGAATAATAAAAAGACTCATGTTAAGAAATCGTGCAACAGCAATCGAGTTTTATTTTTATATGAGCCAACAAAGATTTATACACTTTGTTGCTTACGGCTCAATTAATTTATGGAACTGTACTTCGCCATTGACAATCTGTTTAATAACCACGCTTTTAGACGTGTGTCGGTTTTCATCATAGCCAGAGATAGACGTTGCGCCGCTATAATTCATGGTTGCCGCAAGCTGATCGCGAATCGCTATCGGCGTTAAATCGTCCGCACGCCGCATCGCCTGAACCACGAGTCGGAGCGCATCATATCCCAATGCAGCTCCTCCATCGGGAATAACGCCAAACATTGCGGTGTAGGCGGTCACAAATTGATAGGCATCTTCACCTAAATCGCTCGGTTCTGCCTCTGCCGAAAAGCCGCTACTGAAGAAACTCCCGTCAATAACCGCTCCAGCTGCCTCAATCAATGCCGTGTTATCCCAACTATCCCCGCCAATAAAGGTCGCCGCTATCCCAATCTCCTCCCTCGCCTGTCGAACCAATAAAGGGACTTCGGGGCTGAAACCGGTGCTAAAGATTACGTCCGGCATTGCTTCGGCGATTGCCGCTAGTTGCGCGGTGAAATCGGTATCCCCTGCTGCGTAAAACTCATCAGCTACCACCTGACCTCCATGAGCAATAAAGCTATCAATGAAGGTTTGCGATAACCCCTCCGAATAGACATCATCCTTGTGTGTAAGGACTGCGGCGGTCTTTGCCTCTAAATCTTGCAACGCAAATGCTGCCATCGCCACCCCCTGAAAGTCGTCGGTGAATGCCGCCATAAACACAAAGTCACCCGCAGCGGTAACTGACGGATTGGTAGCGGAAGTTGCCATCATCGGTATGCCGTGGTTTTGTGCAATTTCTCCGACAACCACGGCGTAGGTTGAACGGTTGGGACCAACGATTGCGGATACTTCCTCTTCGACAATCAATTCCAGCGCGAGTTTTGAGACATATTCCGTATCGTTTATATTCTCGCTTACGAAACGTTGGGTCGGTATACCGCGAGCGATTAGTTGTATCGGTAATCCGTATACACCCCCTGCTTCGTTCAGTTGTATTGTCGCCAGTTCTGCTCCGTACCGACTGTTATTTCGGTTTGGCGTGGTGTAGAGAAAACCGATTTTAACCGCAGCCTCATCACCTCCATCCGGTAATGGTGCAAGCAGTTGCTGGACCTGATCGCACCCCCAAAATAGGGGAATCAATAAAAATAATGAAATCCAAATCCGACCAATGAATCCGCGTTTAGTTAGCTGGGGGCGTTGCTCTATCACTAAAATCCTCCTTTGACGTACTCCCACACCGTAAAGGGTGGGTATTCGCAGCCCAAACCCCGTTCCTTTAAGGAGTCGAATTGCTCTATCAACGAAGTTAGCCCGACGAATCAGGACTTACGACCTCTTCTGAGAGGGTAGACGCCCTACCCTATGGATATTAAGTGCCGCATTGCAGTCTCTATCCAACTGTGTGTGGCAGTTTGGACACTGCCAAGTTCTATCACAAAGGTTCAACTCTTGATTGACTGCGCCGCAAACAAAGCAAGTTTTACTCGACGGATACCATTTATCAATGAACCGGATTTCTCTGTCCTTTTTGCTGGCAATGTACTTGAGTTTTTGCACAAAGTCAGAAAAACCTAAGTCACTGACCTTACGCCCCCAAAGGCTTTTCATGCCTTTGAGGTTCAGATCTTCAAGGGCTATCCAGTCGTATCTGTCTGTGAGATCATGTGCTAGCTTCCAATGGAAGTCGGCTCTTTGATTGGCAATGCGCCGGTGTTTCCGTGCAAGATTGAGTCTCGCATGTTCCCGGTTCTTTGAGACTTTACGCTTCGGAGAATGTTTGCGATTGGCACGTTTAATCGCATTAAGACCACCTTTGAAAAACTGTGGTGATTGGTAGTCATTATAGTCAGAACCGGTGAGATACCGTTTCAGTCCAAAGTCAAATCCCGCGCTGTTACCCGTCGTGGGTTGACATGATTCGGTATCAACATGGTCTGTCAAAATGATTAGCCATACGTCTCCAATGCTGTCCCGCTTAATCGTGCAGCGTTTCGGGGTGCTAAGACTTCCCTACTTTTGAAATAGCGATATATCCGCTTACCGATACGGATATAGTTGGCTTGTAGCAGTTTCCACCCCGCTTGTTTGAGGGTATAGGATTTGTATCTGAAGCGTTTCTTAAAGCGTGGAAGCCCTGAACGCTTGCCACTTTTGGAGTCAGCCAACATTTTAGTGTATGCTTTATCCAGTCGGTCTATTACGTCTTGCAACGATTGACTTGGCAATAGATTCCAGTGAGCATAGCGGGATAACCGTTTCAACTTTGTTAAGTGGCGCATGAGGGATTTCTTGCCCGGATAATTACTGTAGATACCGTAGTACCGACGGCACAATGCCACAAAGTGATTCCACACTTGAGCATGGCTATCTATCGTTTTTTACAACTCACGGTTGCCGTGATTGGAATACAACTTGATTTTGTAGGTTTTCATGAGGTCAGCTTTTTCCGCAAGGCGAGAATGCTCGGAACGGCACTGGTTTTCATATCCGGTTCAAGGAGTGTGGGAGACACCACCGTGCGGTGGCGTGAACCTCTCCCACGAAAGCCAAGACAAGTATACCATACTTTACCTGCACGTCAAACTTTTTTGACGAATAACGTGCTTGGGTGGGCTACATCCCCAACCTAAAGGATGGGGCATTGCCCGCAAAATTGGTAAAGTGCGGGGTAAGAGACAATGCCCTATCCCGCTACGAACCTACGGCTCGATTAATTTATAAAACTGTGCTTCGCCATTAACAATCTGATTGATGACTGCGCTCTTGTTCGGGTGTCGGTTTTCATCGTAACCGGAGATAAATGTTGCCCCGTTATAATCCATGGTCGCTGCAAGCTGATCGCGTATTGCGACTGGTTTCAAGTCATCTGCGCGACGCATCGCCTGAACGACGAGCCGGACTCCATCATAGCCTAGCGCAGCACCCCCAGCGGGCGGGACCTGAAAAATTGAGGTGTAGGCGGTGATAAATTGATCCGCATCTTCACTTAAATCACCCGGCGTAACGTCGGCTGAAAAGAGGCTGCTAAAAAAACTCCCCTCAAGAATTTCGCTATTCTCAGAAATTAAGACGGAGTTATCCCAACTGTCGCCGCCGAGGAGGATTCCTGTTATACTGAGCGTTTTTGCCTGTTGAACCACCAATGGGATTTCGGCTGCAAAACCGGGTAGAAAAAAGACATCCGGCGCAGCTTCAGCGATTGCGGTCAGTTGTGCGGTAAAATCGGTATCGCCCCTCATGTAAAATTGAGCGTGTACAACCTCGCCTCCCAAAGCAGTGAAGTTGTCAATGAAGGTTTGCGATAAACCCTCCGAATAAAGAGACTCCCTGCACGTGAGGACTGCGGCGGTCTTTGCTCCTAAATCTTGTGTGGCAAATGTCGCCATAACCTTCCCCTGAAAGTCGTCGGTGAACGCCGCCATAAATACAAAGTCCCCTGCAGCAGTAACTGATGGGTTAGTTGCAGTGGTAGTCACCATCGGTATCCCGTAGCGTTGGGCGACTGGACCAATGACTACAGCATAATTCGATCTGTTGGGACCGACGATTACCGATACCCTTTCTTGGATAATTAGTTCCTCGGCTATTACTGCGGCTTGTTCTGTGTCGCTTATATTACCATGCGCTATAATTTCGATCTCCCTACCGTGCGCTCCACCCTCTCCGTTTAATTGCAGTGCCGCTAATTCCGCACCGTTCAGGCTATTGCTTCGGGTGTCGCTAGTATACATAAAACCAATTTTGATCGTGCCGTCATTATCTTCAGCCGGCATTGGTGCAAGTAGTTGTTGGACATTCTCGCACCCTGCAAACAGAAGCAGGACTCCCATAACTAGAGCTAAATAATTAACAGTATAAAAAAGGATCTTGTTCCAGTCTCTGAAAATCCTGCGCATTCCCTGATAGGTCATTCAATCTCTCCTTATCATCGATGAGGCGTTGTATCAGCACTCACGAGTTATGTCAGTTCTTCTATACATCCTTCGTTTTCTTCAATGGTATCGTCGATATTTCCGCACCGAATCAACCTTTGTTTGGAGGTAGTATTGCCGTAATTCGATATTATATCCGCACTGGCAAAGGGATGCAAGTAAATCACAGGTTCTACAATCAATATAAGTTTGACAAAACCGGGCTATATGCAAGTCTTTAATTTTCGCTCCTAAGCGTTCAATGATTCTTGACAATGCCTGTTTTTTTTGTTACAATAAGGGCGCTTTTTCGGTGGGATGGCTGAGAGGTCGAAAGCGGCGGTCTTGAAAACCGTTGTGGCGCAAGTCACCGTGGGTTCGAATCCTACTCCCACCGCCACTATTACAAAATATGGAGGGGTGCAGGAGTGGTTGAACTGGGCTGCCTGCTAAGCAGTTATGGCTTAACCGCCATCGTGGGTTCGAATCCCACCTCCTCCGCCACCTATTATGCGCCTGTAGCTCAGTGGATCAGAGCATCTGACTACGGATCAGAAGGTCGGGGGTTCGAATCCTCTCGGGCGCTTAATTATATGCGTTTTCGGTCCCGCGGCTCCGGCTGCGGGGCTGGAAGTGCAACTTGGGGCAATTGCCCCGTTTCGATCTTTTGCAATGTCGGATCAGCTCTGGATGCGTGAAGCCCTCGCGGTTGCCCGTCAGGGCGCTTCACTCGGTGAAGTTCCAGTTGGTGCAATTATCATCAAGGACGGAGTTCCCCTCGCTCGCGCTCATAATGGGCGAGAAGGAACAAAGGATCCAACCGCTCATGCAGAACTGATTGCGATTCGATTGGCTGCTTCATCTGTCGGTGATTGGCGTCTGACGGACACAACCCTTTATGTGACTTTGGAGCCGTGTCCGATGTGTTGTGGAGCAATCGTCTTAGCTCGCATCCCACGGGTCGTTTATGCCGCTTCAGATCCAAAGGCTGGGGCTGCGGGGACACTCTTCAACCTATTACAAGACGAACGGCTCAACCACCAAGTGGAGGTCACACAGGGGGTTCTAGCAGAAGAGAGTAGCCATCGAGATCGGCGAACCTAAATTTTTGGAGAGATGCTGGAGCCCGGTTGAACAGGACAGTCTCGAAAACTGTTGTGGCGTTATCGTCACCGTGGGTTCGAATCCCACTCTCTCCGCCTTTTGGGGCAGTGGCTCAGTTGGGAGAGCGCATCCCTCGCACGGATGAGGCCACGGGTTCGAATCCCGTCTGCTCCATCGATTTTTCCGATCATCAGTGATTGGAACAAACTTTTGGACAGCACGGGACAGGTTTTCTGCTATGGCGATGGCGAGAAACCCTGTGCTGCTCAAGATTTTCGGAGAGATGCAGGAGTTGGTTGAACTGGCATGACTGGAAATCATGTGTGCAGGCAACTGTACCGTGGGTTCGAATCCCACTCTCTCCGCCATTATCACCTCTGTCGAGACTTGGCTATGCTAAGCGGGGAGGTAGCGGTGCCCTGAACCTGCAATCCGCTATAGCAGGGCTGAATTCCTATTGTGCGGCGAACTTCTCTTGAGGACTGGCCCATGTAAGTGGTGATGAAGATTGGGTCCTGAGCAACTCACAATTATCAAACCCCGTCAGGTCCGGAAGGAAGCAGCGGTAGATAATCTGGGGGTGTGACGCAGGGAAGCCTGGTCGGAGCTAACTGCTTGGGTAACGCTTGGGGGAACTCGTCAAGCTCTAGGTGCATGGCCAGGATTTTTTATCCCTTCCCCTCTCCCTTTGGTCAGATAGAATGCCTTGGGTCAACCCTACCTCGCGCGATGGGGGAAATTATGTCTTACGAGGTTTTAGCTCAGAAATGGCGTCCCCAATCATTTCAAGATGTAGTTGGGCAGACGCATGTGATAACAACTCTCAGAAATCAAATCCTATCAGATCGGATTGGCCACGCCTATCTGTTTTGGGGACCGAGGGGGACCGGGAAAACCACGGTTGCCCGTATTCTCGCGAAAGCGGTGAACTGTCCCAATCGTCAGCAAGAAACCGAGTTTAGCCAAGAATCCACGGCCGAACCTTGCAACAATTGTCAGTTCTGCTCGGAAATCTCTCAGGGGCGTTCGTTCGATGTCGTTGAGATGGATGCTGCTTCCAATCGAGGTATTGATCCGATTCGCGAGCTACGCGAGAATACTAAGCTAGCTCCTGCTGCCTGCCGTTATAAAATCTATATCATTGACGAAGCACACATGCTCACGCAAGAAGCGTTTAATGCACTTTTGAAAACGCTTGAAGAGCCCCCACCACACGTCATCTTTATCCTTGCAACAACCGAACACCACAGAATCCCGAAAACAATCGTATCCCGCTGCCAAGATTTTGATTTCCGTTACATGGAGCAAGATCAAATCATGGGACGGCTGCAAGAAATCTGTGAAGCGGAAGATGTCCAGATTGATACGCAAGGGCTATCGTTGATCTCCCTGCAATCGGAGGGTTGTCTGAGGGATGCAGAGAATTTGCTAGAACGATTGACCGCATCGATCGGGACAGAGCTCAATGTAGATCAAATTAACCAAATACTGGGGTTCGGCTCAAATCATCTAATAAATGAACTGATTGATGCCATTATGCAAAGTGACTTACCAGCGGCACTTCAATCGCTCGATAAGCTGGTAAAGAATGGGACTGATTTAACGCAATGCCTTCATCAGCAGATCACCTCCTTCAGAAATTTGAGGCTCCTAGCCATTGGGTCGAACTTAGAAAACATAATTCAGACCTCCAAATCGGAACTAGAGCTAATGAAGGAAAAGGCGCATCTCGCTTCTCCAGAACGTCTCTCCCGGATTATCAAAATTCTGATGCGAACAAGCAGTGAAATTAAGCAGCATGGATATGCGCAAATCCACCTTGAATCTGCGTTAATTGATGCGTGCTCAATCCAAGAAGGCCTCCAACTGACCAAGATTTTGAAACGGTTATCAGAGATCGAGAACAAGATTGATCGGGGAGAGGCTCCAAGCAGAACCTACGTTCCGCCAAACGCTCCGGAATCAACTGAGGAACCTCCACCAAGAAGTTCTGTCCCATCGCCAGCTTTAGAGCCCAGCACAGACCCAGAAATAACAGAAAATCAAACTCCAAAATACAAAGCGCAGTCATCTCTGGAAACTCAGATTGAGTCGGAGCCAGTTTCTACCGATACCTATGTGGATAGAGACAGTGTGGACCGGTCCCATATCAGATCTGCTCCTGCGGATGTACAGCACTTGATGTCCGATTCAAATGAGTTGGCAAAGATTTGGGAAGAATTGTTGGTAGGGCTGCAGGACAGAGGCAAAATGTTATTACACCGATACTTGAAGAGCGCAATGCCGCAGCCAAGCAACGAAGGAGCAGCAACACCGTCAAGTAACGGGTTAGAATTGAAAGTTGCTTGCCCCCCAGCCTATACAGACTTAATTGATGACGACGAAAAAACGTTACTCAAGGAAATGCTTGCCGATCTGCTTGGCACGCCCGTTCAAATTAGTTTCGTGGCTTCAAGTGCAAATCCTCATGCCAACGCAACGCTGCCGCCTTCTCGGCGGTCCCAAGAAATAACACCAATGATGCTGCGGCACCAAGCCGAACGGGATCCAGAGGTCGCGCCGGCACTTAAGTTGTTTGAGGCAAAGATTCTTAAAATCGAACCCAAATAGCGTTTGTTGGAGGACATGGTCACTATCACTCCGAAAATGAACTTCTAAACGGACAAAGTGTGTCCGATACTTAATTAGAATCTCAGACTATAACTATTTAACACGATCTACAAGAGGTCAGTCCAATGAATATGAATAATCTGATGAAACAAGCGCAACAGATGCAAAAGCGCATGCTTGACATTCAAGAAGAGCTTGCCACCCGCACTGTTGAAGCGACCGTTGGCGGAGGCATGGTAACAGCCGTTGTCAATGGTCAACAGGAACTCATGTCGCTCACAATCTCACCAGACGTCGTTGATCCAGATGATATCGAAATGCTCGAAGACCTCATCGTTGCCGCAGTCAATGAAGCGCGGCATCAAGCGCAAGAATTGATGACGCAAGAGATGAGCAAATTGACGGGAGGCGTTAAAATTCCGGGACTGATGTGAAGACTGCGGGCAATAGATTTTGGCCTGTGCGTTGGAACGCATCGGTGAATGACTATTTTTATATCAATCGCCAATCCAAAATCCATAATCTTCCACGATAAGAACTGGATTTCTCTGGCGCAGCATACCGGAACCAAAACTCAGTATGCTCCATTATCCTGAACCGCTAGCACGTCTTATCAACGAGTTGCAAAAGCTACCTACAATCGGTGCCAAAACGGCGCAACGTTTAGCATTTTTTATGTTAAAAATGCCCGAATCTGACACGACTAAACTAGCACAAGCACTCTCCGAGGTAAAGACTCATCTGGATTACTGCTCGGTCTGTGGAAATATCACAGATCAGCAGCCATGCTATATCTGTACGGATACTAGACGTGATCGCCAAACGATTTGTGTTATCGAAGAGCCAGACGATCTTTTAGCAATTGAGCGTACGCAGGAGTATAAGGGTTTATACCACACGCTCATGGGTGTTCTATCGCCGTTGGACGGTGTAGGGCCACAAGATCTCAGGATTGACCAACTTTTTGAGCGAATCCGCAGCGAGGATATAAAAGAGGTCATCCTTGCAACAAATTACACCACCGAAGGTCAGGCAACTGCGCTCTATTTGACAAAACAACTCGAAAACCTTGAGATTACCACCACTCGAATTGCTTACGGTATTCCGGTCGGCGGTGATCTTGAGTATATAGACGCAGTGACGCTCGCTAAAGCTTTGGAAGGACGCCGGCGTATTTGAGCCTAAAACAGATGATGAATCGCATGCCTCGTAAACTGACGTTTTGGTTCTGCTGGTGGAGCTTGCTAGGCATAATGTTTTTCGGTTCGGATGAGTTATTGGTTTATACACATGCTGAACCCGATGTCAATTCACCTTCGCCGGCGTTAGTAGAGGAAACCTTTAGCGATGATACTTTCAATGCCAAACGTGCTTTTGCCTACTTAGAAAAACAGTGTGAGTTTGGTCCGCGAGTGCCGGGGACAACCGTTCACCAAGAAACAGGGGCATATCTATTTACAGAACTCAAAAAATATGCCGACGAGGTCGTGTTTCAACCTTTTGAGTTTCAGCATCAAGATAGAACGATTCAGATGAATAATATCCTGGCGCGCTTCGGGGAAGATTCAAGTGGGAAGATGCTCCTCGCAGCGCATTGGGACACACGTCCATTCGCAGATCGGGATCCAGATTCAGCGAACCGGAACACGCCAATTCTCGGTGCAAATGACGGTGCTTCGGGCGTAGCGGTTCTGTTGGAGGTCGCACGGGTTTTGAAATCTAAACCACCTCCAACGCCAGTGATTATCGTCCTGTTTGATGGCGAAGATTACGGCAGAACGGTTTCCACTATGTTCCTCGGTTCGACGCACTTTGCCCAGAACATGGATGGCTGGAAGGCGGATTTTGGTATCTTGTTAGATATGGTTGGTGACCGGACGCTAGACTTGCCGATGGAACGGTATTCGTGGAATGCAGCACGAGACTTGACGGAAGCCATTTGGCGACGGGCTGAAGAATTGGGGTTGCCGGCGTTTCAACGCCGATTGGGACCTGCAATTATGGATGATCACTTGCCACTCATTCAATCAGGTGTCCCAACAATCGATATCATTGATTTCGACTACCCACATTGGCACACAGTGGAAGATACCCCTGACAAATGTAGCGCAGAAAGCTTGGAAATTGTTGGGCGGTTGGTGCTAGATATAATCTATTCGGGGCTTTGATGGAATCGGAGGCGTGTCCCCTCTTATTAAGAAGTAATAATTCGTAATAGCAAAAGTTCTGTTTTTCTTACAGGATTAGAACCAACGAAATCGAGTGACTTAACAGTGAATACCTATCATAAACAATACGATGTTCTTGTTGTTGGCGCGGGCCATGCTGGTTGCGAAGCTGCGCTTGCCGCAGCACGGATGGGCTGCGAGACGTTGATCGTCACAATCAACCTTGACACCATCGCAAAGATGTCCTGCAACCCAGCAATCGGTGGGCTTGCAAAAGGGCATCTCGTCAAGGAGATTGACGCACTCGGCGGCGAGATGGCAAAGAACATTGATAAAACGGGCATCCAATTTCGTCAACTGAACACAAAGAAAGGGCCGGCAGTCCGTTCAAGCCGTGCGCAGGCGGACAAGTATGCGTACCAGTCTGAGATGAAGCGCGTCCTAGAGCGGCAGCCCCGTCTCGATATCAAGCAGCTGCTAGTTGATGAGCTGCTGACCGAAAACGGTGAGTGTATCGGTATATTGGGACACACCCAAACCGCCTACCTCGCCAAGACAGTCATCTTGACAACGGGCACATTTCTTAAGGGCTTAGTGCATCTCGGCGATGTATCCTACAGTGCTGGGCGGGCAGGAGAGTCGTCAGCTGAAAAACTATCGGATAGTTTTCTGAACCTCGGATTTGAAATTGGTCGTCTGAAAACCGGCACGCCGCCTCGCGTCAATGCACATACCGTGAATTTTGATGCGATGGAACTTCAACCCGGCGATGCACAGCCGCGCCCGTTTTCATTCTCAACGGAACAAATCACGCAGTCGCAAATGCCGTGTCACCTAACATACACAAATGAAAAAACGCATCAGATTATTCGTGATAACCTCCATAGGTCCGCCATGTACAGCGGCAGAATAACCGCCATTGGTCCCCGATACTGCCCATCTATTGAGGACAAAGTTGTTCGCTTTGCTGACAAGGATCGGCATCAGGTCTTCGTCGAACCGGAGGGCAGAGATACAGACGAAATCTACCTTAATGGTATTTCCGCAAGTCTGCCGGAGGATGTTCAGGTGGATATGGTGCACAGCATCAAGGGTCTGGAGAACGCTGAGATTATGCGCTTCGCCTATGCTGTGGAGTACGATTTTGCCCCGGCGACACAGCTCTATCCAACCCTCGAAACCAAGCGGGTGGAGAACCTCTACTTTGCAGGGCAACTCAACGGCACCACCGGCTACGAGGAAGCCGCCGCACAAGGATTGATAGCTGGGATAAATGCCGCTTTGAAGGTGCGTAGTAAGGGAGCACTCATTCTTGACCGTTCCCAAGCATACATCGGCGTCCTCATTGATGACCTCGTAACCAAGGATATCCGAGAACCGTATCGGATGTTCACTTCGCGCGCGGAGTATCGGCTAGAGCTGCGTGAGGATAATGCAGATCTACGATTGACGGAGATGGGACGTCAGATCGACTTAGTTGAGACTGACACCTATGAGCGGTTCCAGATAAAGCGGAAACGGGTGGAGGAGGAAAAGAACCGTCTAGAACAGACGCGGTTGAAACCATCACTTGACACACAAACTCGCTTGAAATCGGTTGGAATTAGCGAAATCGGTCAACCAACTTCATTGGCAGAACTGCTCAAACGTCCAGAAATCCATTATGAGCAAATCAAGCAGCTTGAACCGCCGCCCCAACCGTTGCCCGAAGTCGTGGAGGAACAGATCGAAATTCAGATCAAGTATGAGGGATACATTGATCGTCAAACTACGCAGATTCAACAGTTTAAAAAGATGGAGCACTTTCGGATTCCGGATGATTTTGATTATGCCTCCGTGCGCAGCCTAAAAACAGAGGCGTGTGAACAACTCGCAAAGATTCGTCCAATCTCTGTTGGACAAGCGTCGCGTATTCCCGGTGTTTCGCCTGCGGATATTTCGATACTTATGGTCTGGGTCGAGCAGTATAAGCGACAGATGCCTCCACAGGCATGATGCGTAAGACGATCATTGAAGCGCAGCTTTACTCATTTTGCACCCGATAAATGCTAGGAGTTTTTAGTGACCCGCCAATTAACAGCAATCATTGAACGTGAAGGAAATGGATATGTATCATTGTGTCCAGAACTAGATATTGCAAGTCAAGGCGAAACCATCGAACAAGCGCGAGAAAATCTGCGCGAAGCCTTGGAGTTATTTTTTGAGTGTGCTTCTCCGAAAGAGGTGAATACGCGACTTTATGATATCTAGCCAATTTCGATCAGAGCTAGAGCAAGTATTTTTTCAACACGGTTTTCCGTTGGAACCAGCGCAAGTTGATCAGTTTGTCACTTATTGGCGTGAACTGAAACGCTGGAGCTCACGGATGAACTTGACCTCGATTCGGACGGATCGAGAAATCATTATAAAGCATTTCCTTGATTCTCTAAGTGTGTTACAATGTTTTGACATCAAACCCGGAGATTCAGTAGTCGATATTGGGACGGGGGCAGGCTTTCCAGGATTACCGATTAAAATCTATATCCCTGACATTAAGTTAGTGCTAGTTGAACCCTCATCAAAGAAGGCAAGTTTTCTGCGGTTCCTTATCTCTCAACTGAGCCGGAACTGCCAATCAAATGCTTCTAGCTCGTGGGAGAATCCCCGTATCGTCACCCAACGGGCCGAAGAATGTATCACAAACGGTCAGCACATAACTGCTTACGATTGGGTCTTGACCCGTTATGTCGCTTCTATAGAGGACTCAGCGGCTTACTGTCTTCCGCTATTGAAGCCGAATGGAACGTGGGTTGCTTATAAGTCCCCTGATGTGCAGCATGAAATTCAGCAGGCAACCTCCAAATTACAATCACTAGGTAGTAGGGATCAATCTATTGTCAATAGTCATATCCCTAAGCTAAATCGGACTTACGTTGCCATACGACAAGGAGTTTTTTAGATGTTTGAAACATCAATGAGTCATAATAATGTTCCAGTTATCCGAATTGATGGGAAAATCATAGGGGGCGCCGCCAACGCGCTCAAACGTGAAATGGATAAACAGATTGAGCAGAGCAGAGGTGGTTTGGTCTTGGACATGGCGAATGTGCCTCTGTTAGACAGTACTGCACTAGGGATAATTATCGCGACCTTGCAGTTCCTCAAGAAGATGGATGAGAAACTGGTCTTACTCAATCCACAACACGCTGTTATCAACGTCTTGCAGGTTACACGACTTAACACGATTCTTGAAGTTTATTCGGATGAAGAATCGGCAACGAGCGCCCTTGGCTCATAGCAGAGACTTATCATGCGCCTACGTCTTAGAATGGGATTGCGTTGGCAACTCGTTCTCCTCTTTCTACTGGTATCGCTTATCCCCTTGCTTATCGTCGCTCTTTGGACACACCAGGCTGGGATACGTGGGTTGACAAGTACAATTAGAAGAACCCTCGTTGAACAAGCTCAATATAGCCTAGATCAGGCAGACCGTGTGATTAATGAGCAGCTGCATTCGCTTCGACGGTTTTCACTGCGAAACATCAGCCAGAAAGTTGCCTCCACTAATAATGATAACAATCCATCCTCCCTACAGAGTGCATACGAAGCCTTGTTGAACAGTGTTACATATCTTGAAAGGCGCGTCGGCGAAAATGGTCAAATCATTATGACCAACCGGAATCAGCAGGTGATCTTCGCCACTGATAAGCGATTACTCTTCCACAAAATAGATGAGCCGTGGTGGCACAAGGCTTATAATAACGGCCTCGGCTATGAATTGATTGGTGATGTCCAATATGATACCGAAACGCAGCAGCCTTTTTTGCCGATCGCTGTGCCAATTCCGGCCCCCCCTTCCGAGTCGAAAGCGGCCGGCATTTTGAGAGTTGTGATCCCTCTTCCGAAACTCGCAGAGATAGCTGATTCTAAAAAAGAGGGGTTAGAAATCTGCCTCTTTGATAAGCACGGACGGATTATCTGCGCTCCACCGGAAAGCGGACACCACTTCTCGGCGCGTATTGAAATGACTGAAGCTGCAATGAACGCAATTAATGCGGGCACTGAATACCATGGATCTGATATGAAGGGGGAAACCAATGCACGCGGGGAACAAAGAATCTCTGGCTGGGCACGCACAAAATCATGGGGACCAAGGGCTGATGAGCGACAAAACTTTACCAACCGGAGGCGGCTGAGTTTGCAACCTAGGGGACAAAACTTTACCGATTGGAGGGTGCTGGTATCGCTACCCACCTCATTGGCTTTCAAAGGAGTAACAGAATTCACAAAGAGTGTCCTGCGGTTCACGCTGATCTCCTGTTTGGTCGTCATTGCGATTGCCCTCGTTGTTTCCCAACGTATTGTAAGACCGATTCGGCAAGTCACAGGGGCAGCACGCGCGATCGGTCGTGGAGAATTCGATCAGGAAATTCCGGTCACCGGTAGCAACGAAGTCAGCATTCTAGCAGAAGAGTTTAATTCGATGCGGTGGAATCTCAAAAGTGCAGTCGAAAAATTGACGGCGGAAGAAAAGAAGATGACTGCTATCGTCAATAGCATCGCCGAAGGTTTAATCCTTGTAGATTCGAGCAACCGAGTGCTCCATATTAATCCCGCCGCTGAACGTCTACTCAATCTCAATCCAGATAGCATTGATAAGGATATTACCGAGATTATCCAGAACGATGAACTGATTAACATCTTTGAAGAGGACCAACGCCAAATTCTTCAGCATAAACCGACAGATCAAATTCCCTCAAAGAACGAGGGGCTAAACCTTATATCCGAGGTTACGTTGGCTCGTTACGATGAGAAGCTGGTGCTGCGTATTATTGCCAGCCCATTCCTTGACGAAAACGGACTGATCCTTGGGACAGTCTACCTGTTTGACGATATTACCCGTGAAAAAGAGATTGATCAGATGAAATCTGACTTCATCTCGCTTGTCTCGCACGAATTGCGTACACCACTGACCTCAATCATCGGTTTTGTTTCCTTCATATTAGACGGCAAAGCGGGTGCAATCAACGACAGACAGCGAAATAGCCTCGCTCGCGTCCAAAGGCAATCGAAACGACTCGCCGCACTCATCAACGATCTGCTCGATATTTCCCGAATTGAGTCCGGTCGGATACAGATGGATCAGGCACCGATTTCGCTTTTGGAGATTGTGACGCAGCGGCTTGAAGAGATTCGCCCCCAAGCGGATGAAAAATCGATTCGGTTAGTCCTGACCGCCCCTGAATCGGTTCCCGACATTCTCGGAGACGAAGCGCGGATGGGGCAAGTATTTACAAACCTGATTGGCAATGCTATCAAGTTTACACCAAACAATGGCGAAGTAAACGTCAAAGTTGAAGCCGATGGGAATCTTTTGCACGTTGAAGTCATTGATACAGGACCCGGTATCCCCCCGGAGGAACGCCAAAAGATATTCGACAAGTTTTACCAACTGAGTGACATTAGCACACGTCAGCAAGGCGGATCCGGCTTGGGATTATCAATTAGCAAAAGTATCATTGAAGCGCACGGCGGGAAATTGTGGATTGACGATGGGAATCAGGGCAAAGGGAGCAATTTTCAGTTTGTGTTACCGCTCGTTAGAGAAGATGATAATGCAAAACGTAAGGGAGCGTTAAAATAATGGCTGAGACAATCCTCGCTGTGGATGACGATATTGATATTCTTGAGCTAATCCAAATGAGTCTGACCGCTGAAGGGTTCGACGTTATTACGGCAAACGATGGAATGAGCGGGTTAGAAAAAGCCAGAGCTTATTCACCGGATCTCATCCTCCTTGATTTGATGATGCCTGTGATGGATGGGTTTGAGGTCATAGGTAAATTGAGAACAGATGAGCAAACCCGCACCATTCCTGTTATCATGCTCACAGCGCGGGCGCAAACGCACGAGAGAGTTCAGGGATTACATGCAGGGGCAGATGACTACGTCACTAAACCTTTTGATCTTGATGAGTTGACAGCACGAATTGAAGCTGTACTCGGACGGACCCTGCCGACTAAATATATCAACCCACTCATCAGCACGATGGGAGACTGGTTCACTGAAGAAGGTATTGAACAACTCGCTTCACACCTCGAAGCCGCGGCAATGATACAGCAGAATCTGATACCCCAACAAGCACCGGATCTGCCCGGATTTGATATCGCTGGCTTCCTGCGAAGTTCGATGACAGTGTCCGGCGATTTCTACGATTTCATTCTGTTAGACGGTAATCGCTTAGGCATAGCAATCGCCGATGTTCGTGGCAAAGGGATCCCCGCAGCCTTATTAATGGTAATGATTCGGACAACGCTTCGGCTCATCTGCCGTGAAGAAACTTCGCCCGACGCTGTCCTCAAGCGCATCAATGATCTTCTAGCAATTGACACAGATCCGGATCTGTTTGCAACAATGGTCTACGGGATTTTAGATTCAGCAGCGATGACCTTTACCTATTCAAGCGCGGGGCACAATTATCCGTTACATCTGAAAAATGGAGGAACAGAAGTAGCACAACTAGAGGTCGGAGGGATGATATTAGGCACCTTTGATTATGCGACCTTTGAATCAGAAACGATTCACTTTGCCCCGGGTGATAAAATCCTCCTCTATACAGACGGAGTCACCGAAGCGGAACGGAAGTCTGATGAAACTTTTTACGGTGAAGAACGGCTTGCTGCACTCCTTCAATCAAACGGCAACCAACCCGCTGAAACACTTTGCCAGGCCATTGAGACAGCACTTTTGGACTTCACCGGAACAGATCATCGGGACGATGATGTCACCATTGTCGTTATAAGAGCAACAGACGGAAAGGAATAACTGCGTGGGACCGACAACCGAGCAAGTCATTCGTCTTGACCTCCCAAGTTCAATGCAGCATGTTTACCTGTTAGATACAGTCATCCTCGAAATCCTCAAAGAGATGGAATTCGATGAGGAAACGTGCGAGCAAGTGACGCTTGCAGTCATCGAAGCCGGTACAAATGCAATCAAGCATGGGAATCAAGAAGATTTGAATAAAAGTGCTCACTTTGAGTTCATCGTCCAACCTGACAAACTCATGGTTATCGTTCAAGACGAAGGAAAAGGGTTCAACCGGGAGGAAGTTCCGGATCCGTTAGATCCAGCAAATCTCCTAAAAAGTAGTGGTAGAGGAATTTTTCTGATGGAAGCGTGTATGGATTACGTCACTTTCGAACAATCAGGTACAATCGTTAAAATGGTTAAGCATAAACCGGCTGATAAGCAACAAATGTAATTTCAACATAGAAAACAGCAACGAAAATTGTCGTAACTTAGGTTAGTTTCTAGAAAAAAAACAGAGCAGCCCTATGGGTTGGTCATCACTTCAAATTTAAGGAGACTATCAAATGACTGTAGATATTCGTAAAAAAGAAGGTATCACAATTCTGGATATTGAGGGAAGAATTATAGGGTCTGATAGTTTAGCCCTCAAGAATATCATTGATGAACAGGTTGATGACGCTGAAGAGGGAGACGCTAGAATCTTGCTGAATCTTGCGGATGTACGTATGGTGGATAGCTCCGGTCTTGGCATCATCGTCGCCTCCTATACAGCCGTTCAAAGAAAAGGTGGACGCATTGCACTATTGCATCCCGGCGGAAACATTAGGAGCTTGATTGTCATGGCAAAGTTAGTCACCATCTTCGATCGATATGAGGACGAAGACGAGGCTATCGCCAGCTTCTACAAGTCGAATAACTAACCTCCTTTGTGGAATAATACCGTTGACCGTGGATTGACAAATCTCGGTATATCTTTTAATCTGGGGATTCACCGTTCCCTTCGCAACGAACGGTGCGTGTGCTCGTTCATCAAGTTTACAGATAAGTAACCCTTGTTGTGACTGACAACATTTCATAGAATAGGAATGCGATCACTGTGGCACTATACAAAGATAGGCATCGTGAGCTGTGGAATAAGTGTACAAACTGTGGAGAGCTTGTATTTAAGCAAGCACTAGAACGTAATTCCTATACTTGTCCCAATTGTGATTACTATTCTCCGATGCCCGCTGACGGTCGCCTTCGCTATTTATTTGATTCAGAGGCAATATTCAATCTCCACCCGGCTTCAATCGATAAGCAGCTATTAGATTCCATTGGGATGGCAGATCTCGTCGATCAAAATAGATTTCCAGATGAATCCCAATGGCTGGCTTCCGCGGGCGAGGGCACAATCTCAAACTGTCCGACTGTTCTTGCTGTTGTTGCACCCTACGCTGTTCCACAGCGCGTCCACTTTGTAACGTTACTAGTTGCAATTCGTACTGCATTAGAAAAAAAGCTGCCATTTATCACTGTTTACCCAAGCGATGCGCTTGCTAAGAAGAGATCCGATCCACCGGAACAGCCGGAATTGTCGCCCACTGAAATTACATACCTGACTATTGAAATGGACAATTTGTCCCAAGCCCGTTTGCCTCAGATTACAATTCTCACCGATCAGGATCGTCAGACAGGATTCTTAACACAATTCCCATTGGGGGATGTCGTACTTGCAGAACAGAACCGTATGTCTGGAAGTTCAGCCGGCAGACGAACCCACTCATCGCGTGGAGAGTCCTCCGAAACTATGTCCTCATTATCTAGCTATACACCAGCCGATGTGAGCATAGATTACTACGTTCAGCGTCAGGATCTACCGGCAAGACTTGGTAAATTACTCGCTTTTTTTGCTAAATGAACTTATTACGTTTGCCTCATTATATTTCACACATTGCGCTTGAAAAAAAAGGAAAATGAAAAAACAGATACCACTGAACCTACAATTGCTCCTTATGCTATTCCTTGCAAATTTGGGATGTTCAACGCTTCAAAATACGTTCGAAACCGCGTTTCAGACCGAGCGTATTGTACCCGTTTTTGATCCGGAGGCGACCATCCTCATGAGATCAGGATCCGCTGTGTACGTCAAAAACGGTATCACAGCAATAGCTGTTCCTCTGAACAATGTCAAAGAGGTCGACGCTTTTGGTATTATAGTTTTCAACAGCACAGATCATTGGATCTCGTTGCGGCAGGAGGATTGTTCGATGCTCGATCAATCGGGCAAAGTCCACAAGCCCATCCATAGATCTCAGCATACATTTTATCTCGGAAACAATTTCACGCCGAAAATGCCGCCTGAATTCCGAGAAGATTTTCGGGACAACCGCGTACTCCGTTCCATGGGAGACCTCGTGGCATTGCCGACCGAAGATATAAAGAAAACGACCATTATGCCAAGACGTCGGGTGCGGTTCTTCCTGTATTTCCATAAGCGTAGCGTTGAATCCTCAAATTTTCGGATCATTGTTCCCAAAGTCCACAGCGAATTTACCGACACAGAAACCACGTTCGTGTTTAAGTTTGAGGTCCAAAGAAGCTAAGAGCGCGTGCCAAAAGCGGTAAGACGCTAACCTTCGGAAGAAGATCCTCACCTTTTGAGCATTCAGCTATTGGTTTGCCGTCTATCTCAAACATCAAGAGAGCCTTCCAACGGTTTCCTCCGATTTCTCATATACGCTCTAATTGACATACTCCCCGCCCTAAAGGACGGGGAGTATTGTGCCCTTCAGGAGCGTGAACTGATGTTTACGATAATAAACGAACAAATGAGCAAATGGACTTTCCTGTCTCTTCTGATGTTCCTTCCTCTCTGTTTGAGTTGTGCTGCCCCCACACCGCCGGCGGATGGGGGGACCAAAGCAAATCTGAATCTGACCAAGCCAATAACGCCACCCCAAATTGTCTCCTCCATCCAGGATTTGCCCGTACCGCCCATACTCGGTGTGAATCACCTCCGCACAATAGGCGGCTCCGGTCAGGGCGCGGGACAATTCTTGCAACCAGTCGGACTCGATCTTGACCATCGGGGAATGCTCTATGTAGCCGATTCAGGAAACAACCGCGTCCAAGTTGTCGATAGCGAAGGCAACTTCGTATCGGAATATGGTGTGCGTGGCTGGCGAACAGGAGAATTTGATAACCCGACAGATGTTGCTATCAATTTCCAGCGCACCGAACTCCTCTATGTCGCTGATACAGATAACCACCGAATCCAATACTGTAACCTAGTAGACAGAATCTTTTACATCATGGCAGGCAGTAGATTGGGACGTGACGATGAGGATCATGATATGGACGCTGAAATTGAGTTTGATCTGCCCGGCGGGGTTAGTGTCGGGCGGAACGGGGAGGTTTGTGTCGTTGATACGGGAAACCACCGGTTTGTCCTATTTAATCCGGATGGCATTCGCATGTTGATGCGGGGAAGTTTTGGTGGTGCAAGGCAACAGTTTCGTGACCCAACAGACCTTGTCGCAGACCCACACGGGAATATCTACATCGTCGATTCGGGAAATCATCGGATCAAGAAATACGACTTTAGCGGTAACCTCGTCCATACGTGGGGCACTGAGGGAGAAACTCCAGGGCAATTTCGGGAACCCCGTCATATCGACATTGACCGTTGGGGGTATCTCTATGTGACAGACCGGGGAAATCAACGGATTCAAGTCTTCACAAAGGAAGGGGCCACTGTGATGACATTTGGCGATGAATCGCTTGTTGAACCGGTCGGCATCGCGATTTTCAAGAATGACCTCGTCTTCGTAAGCGATGTCGCCGCGAATGATATTAAGATTTTTCAGATTGTCTACCGTCAATGATATCAGATGTAAGGTAGCGAAGATGTGTTGCTGCACAAAGCTGTAAGAGACTGGTGATCCCCACACAAAGTACAAAATACGAGGAGGACACTATGCAATTAACCGATGAGCAACTAGCAACTTGGAAACGGGATGGCAGTATAGTTGTGCCCAACGTCTTTCCCCCGGAGAGTTTTGCTCCAGCATTAGAGGCGGTCGAGCGCAATGCCTATGGGGGACTAACTTATGCCGAATACCGGGCAAAATGGGAAGAAAATCCAACAGAGATTCAAAAACTTTATGAACAAACATCACCTATGCAACAATTGGCGGGGCCAATGGGGGGCGCCGTTCATTTTCCCACCGGCTTGCCGGCGGTCGATAAGCTGCTAGAAAATGACGACTATATTGACTGTGCATGTCAGTTGTTGGGAACTGACGCGATACGGCTTGGCTATGGGCAAATATTCTTCCGAGAGGGGTTGACCGATACCCGATACAGTGAGAACCCTTGGGAAGGTTATCATATCGACAACGGCACCAATTCACAACTGCCACCACATCCCGATTGGGAACGGTATAACTATCTGCTTTCTGGCATTATCCTGCACGATATTGATGAAGATGGTGCACCTATGCTGGTCTGTCGTGGGTCACACAAACAGCTGGCGTCGATATACGATCGTCACGGGGGACGCGCGGGTGGAATGGGATTGTCAGACCTCCGGAAGTGTGACGAATTGGCTGAACCAACCCCTGTTACCGCCAAAGCCGGCAGCGTCGCCTTCCGTTCAAGCTATCTTATTCATGCCGCCCAACCGTTTGCCAACAAACAGCGGCAGCGCGGGTGGATGGGCTTCCACTTTCACCGTGCGGACAACGCCGATTGGTGTCATACCACGCGCCCTGTCCCCGGTTGGACCACATCTGAATTTGTAAGTTTCGTAGCCGATACCACACCCCGCGCTCGTCACCTACTCGGTTGGCCCAATCCGGGCGATTCCTATTACACCGAAGAAGCGCTCCAACGCCTCGCTAACGCCTACCCCGGCATTGATCTGAATCCGTATCGAAACGCTATGACGGTGTGACAAGATGGTGGCTGGTAAGCTTACACAGGCAGATTAGTGCACGCTGCTATTATGAATATCCCGGAAGTATTTGTTGAGAGTTGATGCCGAAATAAAGAGCGCCCCCGCTATTTAATCAGGATTGGTTAATTCTACTTCTGCCATGCCGGTAGTATTATCTACTATGATATGCCATCGATTGAGCAAGAGAAATAATAAAGATGGGAAATTATCGTGTTATATCGAGTCTTTTCATTATAGTTTTGGTTGCACTGTTGACCTCGCCCTATGCGACTCATGCACAAGATAAAGCCACAGAGACTGACCTAGAAGCATTGGACATCAAGTTGAAAGAGACTATTGCCAGCGGTGAAATGACCGAAGAAGAAGCGCTTGCTGAGTACGAAAAAGCCGCTGGAAAGATGAAAGGCGCAAAAGCCGGGAAGGACAAAGGCAAAGACGAAAAAAACTGGAAAGCACCAGCAATAAACGGTCTACCCTGTTCACCAGACGTATCAGATGGCGTAGATCCAACCGAGGGCGTCTCGTTCGATCCCAACCATATCGTGTGCATTAAAGTGACAATGGATCCACACGATTTCGATCGGTTAGCTAGCGAAACCCGCTTTGACGGTGCTGGAAACGACTTCGAGCAAATATGGCCAGATTGTTCGCAACCCTGGCCCTCAACGTATAACTGGTATCGGGCAGACATCGAGATCGACGGTGTGAGCCTATCAGAGGTTGGAATTCGTAAGAAGGGTTTTGTTGGTTCCCAGTACTCGCCGGTGCCAGCTTTGAAAATCAAGACTGACAAATACGTGAAAGATCAATTCCTTGGCGACACCGAGCGAATCACGCTCAATAACAATGGTGGAGTTATACCCCGCATGGCGGCCTGTTTGACCTACGAAGTCTTCGCTGCGGCTGGCTACCCTGCGCCCCGGTGCAACATGGCAAATGTGATGGTCAACGATCAGCCAAAAGGGCCCTACGTGCACATTGAAGCCATCAAGAAGCGTTTCCTCCGTCGTAGTTTCGGTGACAACACCGGCTCCCTCTATGAGGGTACGCACACCGACTTTGTCGAAGCATGGCTGCCGCGCTGGGAATGCAAGACCGACGATACTGACACCAGTTATGCGCCGCTAGCAGGTGTTGCCCAAGCCCTACGGAAGCCCGACGACGAGCTTGTCGATGCGCTGTCCTCCGTGCTGAACATCGATCGTTATATTACTTTTTGGGCGCTTGAGGCACTTGTGAACCACCTTGATGGCTACGGTGCCGACCGCAATAATTTCTACGTCTATTTTGATCCGAATGATGCTGACCGCGCCGTTTTCATACCCTGGGGAGCTGACAAGACGTTTCTTAGTGATTTTGGTCTAGATCGATATCTGACAGCCGATCTACCACGGCGTCTCTCACGCATACCAACCATTGCCATTCGCATGGAACATGAACTCAAAAGATTGCTCGACGAGGTGTGGGACGAGGCCGCCCTCCTAGAGAGCATTGATCGCTATAGCGCACAAGTAAAGAGTGCGCAGCAGGATGATGACTATGATATCAAAGTCGAAGCCCTACGCACTTGGGTAAGAAGTCATCCCGATCAGGTCCGAGAGATGCTCCATGTTGGACTTCCTGTAGGCATGGAAAAATCACTCCCTTGTACGAATGAACGTGTGAAATGAAAAATCGTCTCAACCATCATAATAGCAAAGAAGAAATCAATAAAATCATAAAACACATATCATTGACAATCCTAGCACTCGCTTTCATTGCGGCACTGATTCCATCTTATACAACACTCGCCGAAAACGAGGTGGAAGAGGTGTATTGGAATCAGTTTCGTGGTCCAAACGGAGACGGTAAAAGTGCTGCAACGGATCTTCCACTTGAGTTTAGCGAAACACGGAATATACGTTGGAGAATCCCAATTCACGACAAGGGATGGTCGTCGCCAGTCGTTTGGGGTGACCAGATTTGGTTGACAACAGGGCGTGAAGACGGAGCAGAACTGTTTGCTATTTGTGTGGACAAAAATAGTGGTAAAATCATGCACGACATCAAGGTATTCGATGTAGCGCAGCCACAGTTGAAATATAATGACCTGAACAGCCACGCCACGCCCACCCCTATTGTAGAAAAGGATCGTGTCTATGTTCACTTTGGAACCTATGGCACTGCCTGTCTAGACACGAACAGTGGCGAGAAACTCTGGGAGCGTCGAGATCTCAATACTGATCACCGAGTACGTCCCGCGTCCTCACCCATTATTGATGGCGATTCGCTCTTTCTGACTTTTGACGGGGTTGATACTCAGTATGTTGCAGCGCTCAACAAGCACACCGGCGACACCCTCTGGATACGGAATCGGGAGGTAGATTTAGATATGGCTACCATGCTTAAGGCGGAAGGCTTCTCCGACGCGGATATTGAGACGACCCAAAAGGAAAAACCGAACGACAACAAAAAATCTTACGCAACGTCGACAATCATCGAGTATCAAGGGAAACAGCAGCTCATTAGCCCAGCCGCGGGCGCTACAATTTCCTATGACCCGATGACCGGCGATGAACTTTGGCGCGTTCGTCATCGGGGTATGGGCTTTAACGTGGCGTGTCGCCCAATCTTTGAACACAACCTTGTTTATTTCACAACCGGCGTAGCAAGGCAATTGCTAGCAATCCGCCCCTCAGGAACAGGTGATGTAACGGATACACACGTTGCCTGGAGCGTTCGCAGGAGGACACCTGAAATACCATCACCCCTGATTGTGGACGATCTGATGTTCATGGTCACTGAAGGTGGTGTTGTATCTTGTCTAGAAGCGAAGAGTGGGGATGAGGTTTGGAAAGGGCGGCTCGATGGTGATTACTGGGCTTCGCCTCTGTATGCAGACGGAAAGATTTACTTCTTTAGCCGAGAAGGAAATGTATCGGTGATCTCAGCGGGACGAGAATTTGAGATACTTGCCGAAAACGAGTTTGACGAGGGCTTTATCGCATCTCCAGCAACCGCTGGCAATACCATAATCGTCCGTTCTCTGACACATCTATATTGCTTTGCTCAGGGTTACGAAATGGATCCACAACCGGAGACTATAAACAAATCACAGGTATCAAAGCAGAAGAAAAGTGAGCCCAAACAGGCATCGGAATTTCCACTCAATATTACAGGATACTATATGGGTGAAACCACCGACAACGGTGAGTTTGAGGCAGTATTCCTCATTGAATTTCCAGACCTCGACAAAGAGGATTGGCCCACGGTCACCTTTACCGGCGAGCAATTCCGCCCCGCCTTTGCGAACTTGACGCAGTACCAACGTGTCACACTCAATCTAGCGGAAGGCGTAAAGGTAGAGAAAGGTCATGATAAATAGGGTTGGCTATATCAGTGGATATCAATTTCATTTTCTGCAGCGATTCGCCGAACATTCGCATTAGCAAGGGGAATTTTCTCTATCGGCAGATGTTCAATCAGACCGTACCCATCCGGATATAACCCATCAAATCTTCTGAGTGCCTGCGCAAGATCTAACTCGCCCTCGCCGGGCATTTCCTCATTAATATGGAGAACTAAGCCATTTTCAACCTTGATATCTTTAACATGTGCCACAGGAGCGATTGGTCCCATCACATCAAAGATATGGTTCAACCGATCGGTGCTATTATAAACCTGCTGAAGCGTCTGAAAATGGTTGACAAAATCCATAACGATGCGCAGGCTATCCAAGCCAATAGTATCAACAACCGCCTTGCACGTTTCCGGCGAGTCCATTATCGAAACAGCATGCGTCTCGACAATAATGGTTACTCCCTCTGCATCTGCCTTCTGAGCGATTGGTGTTAGTGTCTCAATCAGACGATCCATACTTTCAGGCAGGTGATTATTCCGGTGCGATGTCCACGCCCCGTCGGGATTCAGGCTGCCGGGACGGATGAGGCAGCTATGTGCGTTGATTTGCCGCGCAATTTCTACGCCCCGATTAATCCTTCTGATGACTGACTCCCTAACCGTTGGATTCGGATCAAAGAGGCACTCGCTGTAAGTGAGAGCGAATTGAACCAGATCCAACCTTTCCCCCGCCATGAATTGATTGTACTTTTCACAGTCCTCCGTTGTTACATCGAAGACATCGTCGCTACTAAAATGGAATCCGAATCCCGTGAATTCCAGCCTCCGAATCGCTTCCATCTGTTCCTTTGTAAACGTGCGAAAATTCCCCGGCAACATGCCGACAATTCCGAGTCTCATCTAAACCTCCATTATATGGTTGATCGTTGATCTTCTCAGCACCCGTAACACACAGTTCGCGATTGGTTTTGACATTTTACAGCGGGGTAGCAAGCTCCTGCGCCAATATCTGAAGGTCATAACCTTCCTTGCGAACGCGAAGATCGTAGTAAAGCATTGTCGTTGATATAATCCTAAACGTATTGATAGGTAGTGAAAGACAAATTGAAAGGAAAGAGAGAAGGGAGGGAAAACCGGGGAAGCTGCCAATGAGAAGCGGAAGGGAGAGTACAAGGATGACCACAAATGCTTCCACGAGTGTTAGCCACACAACAAGAAAGAATGCTTTATCAAAAAAACCTTTGACGAGTACGCGACTGCGCTTGAGTGCCCCGAATCCACCTTCTCTCTCAATTATAACAACCGGCGCAGCCAAGCAGAACCAAATGTAAACGACGATTCCCGGTATGAAAACCATCAGACCGATGCCCGCAGCAATCGTGGAAAGAGCAAGCGACCCGAGCATAAAAATAATGAGCACCCCAAGCAGCGGAAAGAGCGAACCCAAGACCCGTGAGTACGCTTCCCCGACGTTTATCGATCTGCCCAGCAAATCCTGCGAAACCACAAATGTTCCAGCCGCCGTCACAACCAAAGATTGGAAGACGGTGATTGCCGTGTATGGCAACGCTGCCGCCAACACTTGCGGTCCCCCAATCTCAGCATATCCGTAGATCCAAATAGCTTGAAAAGCTAGTCCGCCAATCAGAGTGCCGGGTGCAGCAATTCCAACTAACTTCAGAAAATTCACTCGATAGTGGCGTAGCGCGCCGAGGAAAATCTGCCTAACGCCCATCGATTGGAACTGATATGTATCCACGGTTATCCGACCTCAACTCATTGAGATACGCCTCAAGATCTTTATCACGCGGATCCAATTGATACGCTTTTTCCAGATAATCGACTGCGGTATCATGTTGACCGATCTTCATGTACAGGGCACCGAGGTTATAGTAAGGGCGAGGATAAGTCGGTTTAATGTCAATCGCTCGAAGGTAGTGGTCCCGCGCTTTCATGAATAATTCCTTAGTTTTGCCGATGACTATATTCATCGTTACATCTTCGTTGAATTGTTGGGTATAGATATAGGCATCAGCCGTTTGGGCTCTTTCATCAATGGCTGCAGTGACGTCTGGTTTATCCGAGTTCATTACAATATAACCGGAACCGACCTCCATTATCGCCGTCTCCAATTCATGGACAGCTTCAACCGGTGTTTGATTTGTCAAGTCAGTTGTCCAAGAGGGCCAGTTCGGTCCAGCGTAATCAAGCCCATATTCGTAGCAGGTTGCTCCAAGATCATTATGGACTTCGGCGTTGTCTGGGCGCATCTTTAGCGCCTCTGCGTAAATCTGGATAGCTGCGGTGTGTCTTTTTGCGTTATGAGCGACCGCAGCCTGTTCACGCAAGCTCTTAAATTCCTGTCCCTCCAAATTGATGGCTTCCCGTGTTGCCATCTGATCGCCGGTCTGCATATAGAAGATGAGTGGAACAACTACAATAAGAGACAAACAAAGGAATATAATTGTTGGTAATTGTAAACGCATGTTTCCTCACCTCTTGTCTTTAGAATATAGCAACGATACATCCCAATCAGTTATACTGTTCATGAGAATTGCCAGCATTGTAATTATAAACACCGTGCAACGGCTGAAGTTGCGATTCGTCTACGTTCAGCGAATGATTAAGTCGGACAGCTCCCACCGCTTGCTGTCTCGCTGAAAATAAAGACTAATCTGTTGAGGGCGCTGTAACTGGTTTATGATACGTTTGAAATCTTCGAGCGAATTAACCTTGAGACTGTTAATACGGTAAATGAGATCGCCTCGTTTCAATCCACGCTCCGCCAACGTGCCTCTTGGCTGAATCTTTGTAACGAGGACGCCACGCTGCGTGTATTTTTCTGTCTGTTGTTGATTCAATTGTTCAATTGTGATACCCCAGCCGGGTACAGCGTAACTCCATTGAAGTTCTCGAATTCTTAGGCGTAGATCTTTGCGCTTCCCATCGCGGAGCACGCGGAAAGTTTTTACCTGATCTTCACGCAGAAGACGGGTGATTGCCCAGAATGTCTCTGAATTGGAGATCGGTTTTTGATCTATCGCTTCAATGACATCGCGACGGCGAAACCCCGCTGCCTCCGCCGGGCTTCCCCTCTTTACCCCCGCAACCAACACGCCGATGCCCTCTTCCAAATCGAGTGCTTCCACCAACCTCTGCGTTAAATCTTGGGGTTCAATACCAATTTCCGGTGGTATGACCGCCCCATAGGTGACCAATTGATCGACGACTTTTTGGACGACATTAACCGGAATGGCAAAACCGACACCTTGTGAGCCACCGCTTGTGGAATAGATCGCCGTGTTGATACCAATCAACTGCCCGTATAGGTTGACGAGTCCTCCACCGCTATTACCCGGATTAATGGACGCATCCGTTTGGATGAGGTTACGGTATAGCCGATCCTCGGTCTTCAGGGAACGCCCCGTTGCGCTCACAACACCGACGGTAACAGTAGGGCTTGCATCCTCAACCATGGTCGCAAAGGGATGTCCAATCGCAATTGCCCATTCTCCGATCAGCAGATCCTCAGCATTGCCTAATTCAATGGCTTTTAGTTCGGGCATATCAATTTTTAAGACAGCAAGGTCTGTGAGGAAGTCCTCCCCGGCAACTTCGGCGCTCGCTTCCCGTCCATCTGAAAGGAGTACCGTTATCGAATCGGCCCTTTCAATAACGTGCTGATTGGTGATTACATAGCCTTTTTGGTCAAAAATTACTCCAGATCCAAGTCCGTGTAGGGTGCGCCGTTGTGGGACTTGGAAGGGGAAATCGAAAAACGGAGCCCAGAAGTCATCAAAAAATGGAGAGACATTTACCGTTGTCGTCCGCGTTGTGCTGATATTAACGACGGCAGGACTCGCATACTCAACGGCATTGACGATGGCGTTCCGTCGGGAAATTGATACATCTGCTTGCCGCTCTGACTTTGATTGGGCCTCCCCCATTTGAGGCGCCGCGATCAATAAACAAAGGAGTAAAATGTGAAACGTAAAAGTCCTATAGATATTGAGGCTTCGTTGAATACATAACTTCAAAAATACTATCTCCGCATGCCTGAACCGCTTTTAAGTCGTATTAACTAGTACACTGTCATGCAAATTATGCTTGTGTATATTGATTGAAAGCAAACGATAACATATATAATAATTGCAAAGCTTATCTGACAGAGTACTAGCAACTTAGATTATTATATATTTCTTAGGCAGCCATTGTCAACAGCAGAAATTTACCGAAAATTTCCTTTAGGGGTAAAGCCTAAGCCTTTAGGTTCCGATTCGGTTTGTCCTGATCTATCGGCGGTGTGGGAGTACGTCAAAGTTACCGGCACCGGGAAGCAGGATACAGACGCCGGTATAGGGGTAGGGCGTTGCCCCTTGTAAGAGGTGAATTAAGACCGGAGGTAAGAGCCCGGCTTCACTATTGAGAGCACAATTAGAAAGCGGATTCTAAACAGTTGAATGGGCTTGCCCTAACAATCGCTAAGAATCTAAACGCTTCAGCTTTTAGAGTACGTCAAAAAATGTCTGAATGATGTCTAACCGCAAACAAAAAGGGCGATAACACCCAATCTTGGCTGCTATCGCCCGTAAAACAAACCTTTTGAAAGTTCATAACCTTCGGAAGGATTTATTCTTTGACTGCTCCCAAGCATAAATGCTTGGGATTCTTATGATAGACTGACCAGTAGTCCCGATTTATCGGGACTCTGTGCTATCTTCTTACTTCGGCATTCGTTGCCTTGATTCACCAAGAATAGTCGCTCGCGTTGTTCTTTACAACAACTCCCGCCCAACAATCAGGCGATACGCCTCCAGATATTTTTCGCTGGTTTGACGGATGACCTCCGCTGGCAGTTCCGGTGCCGGGGGCTCTTTATCCCAGCCAATATCACTCAGATAGTCACGAACATACTGTTTGTCAAAACTGGGTGGGGAACTGCCGGGCTGATACGCATCCTTGAGCCAAAAGCGAGATGAATCGGGGGTGAAGACCTCATCGATGAGAATCAGTTGACCATCAATTTGCCCAAATTCAAACTTGGTGTCGCAGAGGATGATTCCGGCCTTTTCGGCATGCTCGCTCGCGGCTTCAAACAGCGCAAAACTAGTCTGGATAATTTTATCCGACAAAGCCTTTCCAATCGCCTCCTCCATCTCTGCGATTGAGATGTTCTCATCATGTTCCCCCTGTTTCGCTTTCGTGGCAGGCGTAAAGATGGGCTCCGGCAACCGCTCTGATTCGGTTAGCCCTGCCGGCAGCTTTTCCCCACATACCGTTCCGTCCTGTTTATACTCCGACCACGCAGATCCCGCGATGTATCCCCGCACGACGCACTCGATATCAATTCGATTCGCCTTCCGCACAAGCATGGATCGCCCTTTGAGCACTTCCGCATCAGTCTGCAGCACGTCAGGATACTGTGAAACATCAGTAGTGATAATGTGATTATCGACGATTGATTTTGTGTAGTCAAACCAGAACTCAGAGAGTCCGGTCAGGATTTGTCCTTTGTACGGAATCCCATTTGGCAGCACAACATCAAACGCCGAAATTCGGTCCGTTGAGATAATTAATAATTGCTCGCCGAGGTCATAGAGATCTCGGACTTTACCTCTCTCTCTCAGATCATCTCGCATCATATCAATCAATCCTTCCTTTAACCGCTTCCGAGCGTCATGGAGTCGCTTCTTAACTGTTGTCACAGGCACCTCCAAAAACTCGGAAATTTCTTTCTGTGAATAGTTATTCATATAGAAGAGTGTCGTCACTGAGCGCTGGTTTTCTGGAAGCGCCTTTATTGCAGCTAACACGTCCGCTTGCAGCTCCCGTTCCAAAGCGATTTCAACCGGACTTTTCTCGGCGGAAGGCATCTCAACGGCCGTTTCCAGCGGTATGATTTCAAGCCGCGCTCCACGTGTGAGTCGATTACAGTGCTTTCTGACAATCAGGCGAAACCAGCCCGGGAAAGCAGCGGGGTCACGGAGTTGAGCCAAGGTTCGATAGGCTTCGATAAATGCCTCTTGTGAAGCGTCTTCAGCCAGATGAAAATCACCAAGTATCGAATAAGCGTAACCCACTGCCATGTCTTGAAAACGATGGACAACCGCCCCGTATGCGTCCAGATTTCCAGCTTGCGCTTGTCTTACTAATGATGCCAACACTTCCATAATGGATTCCAAATCAAGATTTTTAGAAGGCCTTCTGATGATAAGTCCCAATTTCTCAGAAAAAGGTTACGAAATATTTACGAAATTTTCTTTTGGGGCAATTGTCCGACGACTTTTGGACGTGTACCTTGAGATTTTGCTGAATACATGACTTCAAAAATATTATCGCCGCATGCTTGGATCTCTTTTAAGTCATTCAACAGAATATGCTGTTCTTGGCTCGTCACCACCGGACAGTCATAATGTTTGTTTGTATATTTCAAAGGTCCCGAATTTTCGATCCGGCTTTTGACAAACTCAAAATGTGTTATCAATCTGTCGTGCAAATAGTCGTTTGAAAAATTGACAATATCGCATACAATAGGGCAAATTGCCTGCTGAAAACTTTTGTCGATTTCAACACCGATACTATTGCGTCCCGATGTCAGCGCAGCTGCAATCGTGGTTCCTGTGCCTAAAAACGGGTCGAGTATCACATCGCCTTTCACAGAGTACATATTGATCAGTCGATACGCTAAATCAAACGGAAATGCAGCACTTCTCGATCGGGCGGTCGTATTAGAAAGTTTCTGCTCTGTTCCCTTAATATCTGTCCAAATATCCGAATACCAGATATTTCTCTCTTCCCAAAATAGCGCACTTTCGCGTCTGTTCTTTTTTTCGTCCTCTGTCTTAAATTCTCTTTTGGAACCTTTCCTCACTATCAAAATGTACTCGTGCTCCAGAGTCACATAAGCACCGGCGGGCAGCATACCTGAACCCATAAATTTATTGGGAGCGTTGGTCTGTTTTCGCCAGAGGATATCAGGAAGTGCCGAAAACCCGATATCTAAGAGGTAATTCAGGATTCGTGCATGATTTGGATACAAACAGAAATCGTCTTTTATTTTTCGCGTCGCATCGCCGATATTGATACACGCAAATCGCCCCTCCCTTAGAACTCTGAACAGTTCATCCCATACAGAATCGAGAATCTTGTGTATCAACTCATAAGCCTGTCTACCATCGCCATTTGCTAATGCCTTCCGAATTTCTGGGTTCTGGGTGCTAAACATATCATCCCACATGTCGATCATAGGATACGGCGGAGAGGTAACTACCAGATCAACGCTCTCTGAAGGGATTTCCTTCAAATTTCTCGCATCTTGAAAAAGGATTTTATGGCTAGTTTTCATAGACAGACTCGCGTAATGTGGCGTGAAACTATCCGATAAAGAATTATTGGATTCACTGAGTGATAGGGACCACATAGCGTTATCACATATAACCTCTGAATCAACGGGAAAATTTGGCTTGCGGTTTATTATATTCTTCTCAAACAACCACGTCAATGACAGAAATTTGCGAAGCGTTTGGATGGCTTTCAATCTTCTAGTCGCTATATATTCATCGAAATTTTTTGTGGTTGGTGATATAATACCTTCCATGAAAACAATCAACGTAACAGTTTACTCTGACTATGTTTGTCCATACTGCTACATCGGTGCAGCGCGAGTACACCAACTGCAACAGGAGTACGATCCGCCGATTGTTTGGAAGAGTTTTGAGCTTCACCCGGAAGCACCGGCGGGCGGCATCCCATCATCAATGTTTTATCAGAACAATCCGAATCTCAAACGGATTTCTGAAAACGCACAGCAGTTGGCGGCGGCTGCCAATCTGCAACTCCCCGATCACGTCATTTATTCTAATTCCCGACTTGCACTAGAGTTGGGTGAATTTGCCGAGCAATCCGGGAAAGGTGAACCGTTCCGAGCAGCACTATTTGACTCATACTTCGAGCAGATACAGGATATGGGAGATGAATCGGTGCTTTTAGACATTGTTGAAGAAGTTGGACTTGCGAGAGAGGCAGCAGCTGAATGTCTCTCCGAGCGCACGATGAAAGCCTGTGTCGATTTACAGATACAGGAAGCAAGAGGATATGGTATCACCGGTGTCCCAACATTCATCATTGGAAAATATATGGTTGTCGGTGCACAGCCTTATTCCGTGCTCAAACAGGCGTTTGAGTTGGGGTTGGAAGAAGGGGAAGCCGGCTAAATAAACCTAAATCTTTGAAGTATGTGAAACAGAATCTACCGACTAGGCAACTTTCAGTCCAACCAACAAGGAGGGAGAAACATCATGGGCTTGGATACGAAATATGACATCGATCAGATGATGGAGGAGTGGCGGATTAATGGCTTCATCGTTTTCGAGGATCTGATACCGACAGAAACAATAGATCGTATCCTTGAGGCGTGGATACCAATTCGAGACCGCGACATCGAGCGGCAGGGGAAGTATCCGCCCCGCGGCTATCATCGCTATAACGTGCGCGTACCTTTCGAGCGACCTTTTGTAGCCCCGGAGATCTTTGAGCATCCTGCCCTCGTTGCGTTTTTGGAGCGTGTGCTGGGTCCCGATTATGTCTGGACGCACTTCGACTCAAATATACCGCTGCCGGGAACAGATTATCAGCGGTGGCACCGGGACGGCAAAGCCTCCCTGTTTCCGGGAATTAAGACGCCAGCATTCTCTGTGGGCGTCAAGTTTCCACTTGTTGACACAAACGAGGAGAATGGGAGCTTTGAAGTAATTCCGGGAACGCAGTATGTGGGTGAGGAGGGCTTACCCACTAACCTGAACGACGTTTTTGGCGAGGGACTCAATCGCCGCGGCAACTACCACCCAATCCGCCTCAATCTGAAGAAAGGGTCTCTCTGGGTGCAAGACCCACGCAATTTCCATCGCGGTACACCGAATAGATCAGACCACCCGCGTGATGAACTGTGTATGGCATTCAGCGTCCCGTGGCTGTTCAGCCAATGGCTGCATGAGTACACCGAAAAGCATTTTCCAAGAGATCTCTGGGAAAGCCTACCTCCCCACGCACAAAAGGTGTTGAAATGGCAGCGGGTGAAAGATGAGTGAGGAACGTGAAACGTGATGCGTGAAACGTAAAAATAATCTGTTCATTGGTCCAGTCGGGCTAGAAAGCCCAACCTATGGGGCCCATAAAAAAGTGCAAAACGCTAAAAGAAACCGAGTTTTTGGTAGTAAGGAACAAGGATTGTTGTTCCCTACGGTTTCTGCTGCACGATTTCTTAACATGAGTCAAAGGAGATTTCTATGCGTTTGAAAGATCGAGTTGCTATTGTCACCGGCGGCGGTGGCGGGATGGGGACCGGTATCAGCCTATGTCTCGCTAGGGAAGGTGCGAACATCGTCGTGTCGGACGTAAATCTTGAGGCTGCACAGGGATGTGTGGAAAAGATCGAAGAGACAGGTCAACGCGGATTGGCAGTCCAATCAGATGTGACCAAGGAAACAGATTGCACTGCCCTAGTGGAGGAAACCCTCAAAACGTTCGGACAGGTGGATATCCTTGTCAACAACGCAGGACATTTTGGTGAGAATCTTGGGCTGCCGTTCACCAACCAAACGGAGGCAGATTGGGATGATAACTTAGCCGTCCACGTCAAGGGTCCCTTCTTCCTCTGTAAAGCCGTTGCTTCGCACATGATCGAGCGGAAATTTGGGAAGATTATTAATATTTCGTCAATTGCAGCAAAGCGAGATCCGCAGATTGCACCGGCTTACGCCGCCGCGAAGAATGCTCTGTTGAACCTGACACGGTTGGTGGCTAAAGACTTTGGACCCCATAACATCAACGTTAATGCGATCTGTCCGGGGATGCTCTGGACCGGGTTCTGGCACAGGCTCGCGCCGTTAATCGCCGAGAACGACCCGACTTACGCAGATCTTGAACCGCGTGCCCTGTTCGAGCAGTGGGTCAAACAGAACACACCACTCCAACGGGAGCAGACACCGGAGGATATCGGCAACCTAGTCGTCTTCCTGTCGTCGGAGGAGGCTCGAAACATCACCGGACAAACCATCCATGTCGATGGCGGCGTGGCCATGGGATAGAGAATCTCACTCTCTACCCAATTTGGACAACCTGTGCGCGTCGCGCAGATTCATTTAATGCGTCGCAGACACGCATTGTATTGATTGCTTCAGTTGGCCAGCGCGGCTCAAGCTGCCCAGTCCGAACAATGTTTGAAAACCGTTCGATCATACGCACCTCTTGGATACAGCCTCCACCCTTATGTTCCTCGTTCCGTTCCTGTGCACCGTGCACCCAGAAACGGGTCGAATCCTCTGCCCGGGGTATTACGAAATCGTCGCATACAATAGAGGCTTGGGTGCCAGCAACCTCAAACCACCTGCGGCTCGCCGTATCATAACCACAATCGAATGAGGCTACCCGCTCGTCTTCAAACCAGAGTGTGCCCGACAGGTTGAGTTCTACATCACGATAATAGCGTGCAGTAGCAAAGACCTGCGTCGGTAAATCGTCGAATGCCCAGAGAATGCAGCGAACGCAATAGTAACCGAGATCGCCGAGGCAACCGCCAGCAAGTTCTTTTTTGACGCGGATGTTGTCTTCTGGAATTGTGTCCCAACCGGTGGTAAATGCTGCCGTCACCCGGCGCAGCTGTCCTAAATTCCCATCATCAATGACCCGCTTCATTACAGGGGTGCGCACGTGATGCACCCACATGACGCCATCCATCAGTTGCACATTGTGCTGCTGACAGGCATCTGCCATTTCTATTGTTTTCTCCATGTTTGCTTCCAACGGTTTTTCGCACAGCACATGCTTGCCCTGTTCCGCCGCTTTGATAGTCCATTCGGCGTGCATTGAAGGCGGTAGCGGGTTGTAGATGGCATCAATTTTTGGATCTGCGAGGAGTACCTCATAGTTTCCGTAGGCTATTTCAACACCATGCTCAGACGCCCAGCTTTTGGCACGTTCTTCCGTTCGACTCGCGATCGTGGTCAACTCGGCACCATCTGCCAAGTTGATAGCGCGTGCAACCTTCGTTGCGATCCTAGCTGTGCTCAAAATCCCCCAACGCACATTTTGTTTCGCTTCACCCATCATAATTCCCCCGTTCAGAGTCCATTTTCAATAGAATTGTTGTTGTCCAAATTCCCAATCAGTGCTATAATGCCGATTAAACCTTGCGGAGGTTTTTAACATCTTTAAGGTCGGATTTTATGTAGCATATTCCATATCCAATAAGGAGTCAAGTGCAAAAATGAGACGTCTATTGCTTGTTATATGTATGATTTCATTCGCTGTCGGAGGCACAGCATGGGGCTGGTGGTCAGGAGGACATGGCATCCTGACGAGAGCAGCAGTTCAAGCGTTGCCCGATAGCGTGCCGGATTTTTTTCGCGCTGGGGAAGGAATGATTGCTCACTGTTCCTATGATCCGGATATCTCAAAGAACCGTGGGGCACCCCACGTTAATAGTGCAGAACATCCAGAACACTATCTCGATCTAGAACTTTTGCAGGGCAAACCTCTCCCGAAAAGCCGGTATGAGTTTACCCAGTTGTGCACCGAATTGGGAATTAAGCCCGACAAGGTGGGATTCGTGCCTTACGCTCTCGCTGAATGGACAGAGCGTCTTGCCGTGGCATTTGCTGAACACCGAAAATGGCCCAACAATTCCTTTATTCAGAGCAAGTGCCTAGTCTATGCCGGATTTGTTGCTCACTATGCACAAGATATGTGTCAACCCTTGCATCTGACAATTCATTTCAATGGCTGGAAACAGCCAGATGGTTCTGTCCTACATAAAGGAATTCATGAGAAAACGGACGCGCTTATCGAGTATCTAGAGCTTGATCCGTCGACCCTGGCAAAAGATCAGGAAATTCAACCGCTCGATGACCTGATGGCTGGTATTGTGGAGGAGTTCCATGCGGGATTTGCTCTGCTCAAACCGGTGTATGAGCTAGGAGATAGCCTACCCTCTTTCCGAGACAAAGATTGGGAGCGTGTCCCGGCAGTCATTGACTTTGCGACTGAGCGCGCGCGTGAAGCCACACGTTTTACAGCTGCGCTCTATCTGACAGCTTGGGAATTGTCGAGTAAGATTAAACTGGAGGGTTGGCTGGACCGCGCACAAGACGACGGGGAAACAACACAATAATTAGAGGAGCTCGTACTAAAAGAAACCGAGTTTTTGACAAAAACTCGGTTTCTAATGCTTACGCGAGGACTATTTGAATGGCTGCGAATAAGATAGTTGATATACAGGTGTGCGAATTGCAACCGCCACCGCCGAGCGAAGAAGGAACGCCAGCCCGTCGCCCGTCTTGGGGGCATACATTTGTGCAGGCGACCCCTCTAGACAGATTTGATCAACCGGTTCATCGACGAAGTCCGGGTGGCTTGGTATGGGTTAAGGCCATCGCTGATGATGGAACTTGGGGCTTGGGGCTTGCTGACACGGGTCACGTCGCGACGATACTTATCAAGGAGTGTCTTGCGCCGCTAGTTATCGGGCAAGAAGTGGGTGCGATTGATCTTTGCAACGATTTGATGTGGCGCGGAACACTCGCCTTCGGCAATGAAGGCTTGACAGCACACGCCGTGGCTGGCGTGGATCTCGCGCTCTGGGATTTGTGGGGCAAAATCTTGGATCAACCAGTCTATCGACTCGCTGGAGGTCCCGCGCGCCGTTCTATGGATGTGTATGTGACCGGTAACGATGTGGATTGGAGTATAGAACTTGGGTTCAAAAAGTTTAAGCTGGCGCGACCCTATGGAGTCTACGACGGTCAAGCAGGGATTGATGGCACAGTGGAGCTAATCGCAAAGACCCGTGAACAGATTGGTCCTGAAGCGGATCTGATGCTCGACTGCTGGATGGCTTATGACGCCGATTACGCCGTGCAGATGTGTGAAGCATTGCGTCCCTACCGGATGCGGTGGATGGAGGAGATGTTAGTTCCACACGATTGGAAAGGGTTAAAAGCCGTACGTCAGCGCGTTCCATGGCAGACCCTCGCCACCGGAGAGCATTGGACAACGCGTTGGCCCGGTATGAAAGCAGTGGAGGAAAGCCTAATAGACCTCGTGCAGGCAGACCTCCACTGGATCGGTGGTTTTACGGAAGCGATGAAACTGGCTCATTTTGCAGATGCAGCCGGCATTCCAATGTGTCTGCACACCGGTGCCAACAACCCTTATGGACAGCACTGGACCGCCGCCATGCCTAACACACCGTTGATTGAACTTTTTCAGGCTTCGGCACCGGGTATTCCATTGGAGGAATGTTACCTAGGGGCACCCTCGGAGTCAGGACGGCACTGTTATCGTACCCCGCCGGGAACCCTGATGCCGGTTGATGGCAAGCTCGGTCTGCCATCGGGACCCGGTTTTGGGCTTCAGGTGCCAGAGGGATGGCTGCAACCGATTTGAAACCTCCCAACACACAATCAAGAATTGGTGGGGCAGCGGTAAATTACCTGCCCAAACGTTCAAACTCCGTTGAGAGCCAATCCCAATAGGGACGGGGCATCTCAGAGGGTGGATTTAACGCTGCTTCTCTGCGCCAATGGTGTAATGGATGCTCGCGGTTCTCTTGCGGGAGATCTACGCGCGTACCGTAAGCGGCAGATTCAAATACGCCCATCAAGACCTCCAACACACACCGCCCTTCTAATCCGCTGCATTCATGCTCCCGCCCTTCGTCCAAGGCGCGGACATACTCCTCGACAAACCAGTAGTCTGCCTCTGCTGCGCTGCTGTCCGGCTGATAGCTTTCAGGATAGATTGACTCAAGAGCTTCCCATTGGTCATGCTCTCCATCAGGGATAAAATGGGGCTGGGGCAGCCACCATGCTTGGTCCCCTCTCCACATCAAGCGTCCTTCACTGCCGTACAACTCCATCGCATAAGCGGAAGAATCCATCTTATCAAAGCGATGCTGAAGAAGTGTCCCGGTCACGTTGTTATCAAATTGTAGCGATGCTGTTATATGCTCACAGGCAATGGTCCCCATCCCGCTCGGTGATGGCACAATATCGTCCGGGGTGATCGGATGCCCGTCTGTCGTCGCTTGAGTGACCACACTACGGGGACGACCACCGAACCTAAGCATATTGTTAATCATGTGCGTACCGATGTTCATCAAGCCATAGCCGCCGTAGTATCCTTTGCCGCTGCCATAGATGTATCGCAGCTCGCCGATTTTTCCCTCTTTGTACGCACGCCCAATCGCTTGCATTGATGCACCAACCCGTCCTTGATGATGCACAGCGGTGCGCACACCTTTCTCCTGTGCTCGCGCAATGACAGCATCGGCTTGGATTAGATCGACGCACATCGGCTTTTCGACCTCAATGTTGACGCCGTGTTCTAGAACGCGCATACACAGGTCATAATGAAATTCCGTTCCTGTCGGGATAGCCACAATGTCCGGCTCCGTTTGACGAATCATCTCGTCCAGATCGGTGAAACGCGCAGACACATCAACCTCGTCTCCGAGCGTGTTCAATCTCTCTTCGACAAGGTCACAAAGCGCGACAATTTCTGTCCGTGGATGTGCATGATACGCTCTGGCTGCCGCTGTTCCACGTCCTCGACATCCTAAAATATTGACACGGTATGTCTTCATTTTTGCCCCCTTGTTAGGCTATTTCTGAAACCTTAAATAGTTTTAGCCTCCCGTAATTTTGTAACTCAGAATTGTCACAAACAGGTATGCAGCGATAAGTATAACACCAAAAGGACGTTTCAAGCTGTCGCCCGAAACAAATATGCCAACGCGAAAAACAACCAAGATAAATAGCATCAGTGGGAAAAGCAGACGGAAAAAGTGTGTTGGTGCTTCTAAGCCAGCACCCGTTACGGCAGCAGACGCACCAGCGACAAAAAGCACGTTGAGAATATCGGCACCGATAACGTTTCCTACCGCAAGTGCGCCATGTCCCCTCCTTGCAGCAGTCACCGCGGTTACAAACTCTGGCAGAGAGGTTCCGAATGCCACCAATGTAGCGGCAATGATGCTTTCGGGAACTCTCACTCTTTCGGCGACAATTTTAACCGCCGGAATCAATACCACTGAGGAGGCAACCACCAATATGATGCCAAGAACCAACTTGGCGACGACCAGCACCGTATTAGCGGAATCTTCGTGGCTCTGATCCATTTCCATCGTGCTGTCGCTGTCGGCATCGCGCGACCAACGAATCGACTGCCACATATAAGCGGCAAGTAAAATGAGAAAAACAAAGCCCATCACCTGCGGGAGACGACCGCCCTCTGCAAAGGTTGCTCCCAACGAACCGAAGGGCAGGCAGGCAATCACTAACAGAAATCCCGCTCCCAGTTGCAACCAGCCTTGGCGATTGACAATTTTCCGATTGAGTGGTAGAGGAGCGATAAGCGCAGCAGTACCGAGAATAAGCCCAGTGTCACAAATAATCGACCCTACCGCATTCCCAAGGGCGATATCCGGATCCCCTTGGACGGCAGCGAGAACGGAAACAGCGGCTTCGGGTGTCGTTGTCCCAAGGCTCACAATTGTCGCTCCGATAAGCGTCTGTGGAATGCCCCACCTCGTTGAAAGAGTAACCGCTTCATCGACCAGTATATCCGCTCCTTTTCCAAGCAGATAAAGAGTGATCGCAATGATGACAAAAAGCCAAATTGTATGTAGATTTCCAAGCTTGGATTCGAGCCAGCCTTCTAAACCGTGAGGGGTGTCTGCATCCCCAGAGTCGCCAAAAGCAGCAAAACTAAAAACAATGACTACACAGATTAAACAAAAGAGTAATTTACGTTTCATCATCTCCTCATTATAAAATTATTTTTTTTATCATTTGAAAATTCTTAGGACATACACACTTCAGTTCTAAGAGCAGATAGGAACGCAGATTTCGCTGATTGTCGCAGATAAAAAGAGAAAAAAGGATAGCAATCTGTGTTCAACCACGCTTATCGGTCCCATTTGAATCTTTAAATTCTGATGGGATTGACTTCATCGGGTGCTTGTGGCGATAAATCGCCGAACTACAGGTATCTGAGTATTCAACTGCGTAAGTTCTAAATTCTATTACTTCAAAATGACCATCGGTCTAGTACTGTGTCAGATAAATTATGCTTTTGTGTAATAATAAAATCGTTTGAATTTCTGCCGTGCTTGATTGAGAGTA
>JAGWBT010000023.1 GCA_021295755.1 Candidatus Poribacteria bacterium | reverse complement strand
TCTCCGCCTGTAGTTGACGCCCTTCTAGTGCTTCTTGATAGAGTTGTGCATTTTCGATTGCCACCCCCGCCTGATTGGCAAAAGCTTCAAGCAGCACCCTATCTTCGTCAGTAAAATCTAGGGTAGTCCCTCCTCGTCCCTCCTTATCCGCGACAATCAGCACTCCTAACGTATCTTCACGTCCACGCATGGGCACTGCCATCAGATTTCTGCGACCAAGCAGTCATTGTTGGAGATCAGTGTTTCGCCTTCCGGCGTTGCGATCTCAGCGAGGGGAGACAGTGCCGACGGGGCATCTTGATCCGTTTGTAGGGGGATCGATAGGTCTTCGAGTTCGATACTGGCTTGAGGGTCAAGGGCGAAAATGGATTTCATTTCAAGCTGCTGTGTGACTGGATCAATGAGTAGCAATACCCCTGTACTTGCGTCCAAGAGCGTGATCGCATGTGTCACTACCTCTTCTTGCACAGCCTCCGTGTCGAGCGATTTGCAGATTTGGGTGGCGGTGTCAGAGAGCATAAAAAGACGAAATTGTTCCGCACGGGTCTTGTCTACGAGGCGCGAGTAAGCGATGGCAACGGAGACTTGGTTTGCCAGCACCGGCAAGAGTTCTCGATTCCAGTCCTCCAAATCGTCCTGCATCCTAAAACTGCCCAGACTGATAACCCCCAGAAATTCATCACGTATCTTGAGGGATGCCCATAAATTGGCACCGAGGAGGTCTAATTGGGGCTGGATCTGATTGAAAAAGTTATGCAAGGCAGGCGGAGGGTTGGAGGGATCGATGGTTGAAGATTCAAGTATCGCTGCGATGTCGTCGTCAGTCACTGGAATGCTCAATGACTCATCCTTGACATTTATTGCCGCTTCGACAGTAAGGCAATTCTCGGTAGACTGAAAGAGCAAAATCGCGCAACGGTTTACCTGCAAGGTGCCGTGGATGATTCGTAGATAGGTCCGACTGGATACGTTAAAGTTACCGCGCCCGGAGATGATTGTCTCACCTAGCTGTTCAATCTCAGACAGGCTAAAAATCAGACGTTGTATTGTCTCTTCAGCAGAAACAGATTGCATCTCTTAATTACCTCAAACTGGTTGGTTGAGATTGATAATTTATCGCAGATTGCGCAGATACCGATAGCGTTATCGGTTGATTCAGATCAGCCGTGCCCTAACAATCCAATTACAGGTTGGTGGTTGCAGACGCCTCATCGGGATGGATCTCGGCATGTTGAGCAAGCCCCATCATTTTGAAAGTCCGTTCAATGACGGGCGTTAAGTGGCAGAAGTGCAGCATCCCGCCGTGCTCTTGAAGGAATTCAATAATCTCAATCAAGATGGAAATGCCGATGCTATTAACGAGGCGTGTTTTCTCAAGGTTAATCACAAGCGTACTGTATCCTTGGTTCATAAGATCTTTGGCGGTTTCGGCGAGTTTTTCCGCCGTCGGTCCGTTCAGGTATCCATCCGTTTGGATAACAGCGTAACCGTCTTCGGTACGCGTGTTGACACTAAAAGATGTCGCCATTTGTTTCCTCCTTCATTAAAATTTTTAGGTGGTGGTTATATTTTTTATTTTTGGTTACGCTCTCTTCTTCAGCATCGTGATGGTTGTTCCGCCATCATTGCTGTCGATTTTCACTTCATCCATCATCTCCCGAATAATCTCCAACCCCCACCCTCGTTTTTGCATGGCTTCCGCCCTCGTCTCTCCGTCTAAAAATTCGGTTTTGTCCATACCAAATCCGACGCCGTGATCCGTAATTTTTAACTCTAGGTCATCATCTGTGAGAACGTAGGTGACTGTCACCTTGTTGTCTTCGCTATTGCTATGTTCAAAAGCGTTGATGCAGGTTTCGATGATAGCCAATTGAATCTCATCAATGTGAGTTTCCTCAAAATCCATGATTTCAGCGATGATAGAAGCGGTATGCGCAGCGACTAGTTCCATATTGGGGTGTATCGGAATGTTCAAAGTCACTTCGCGTCTCACTTGCTTTGCCATTTGAGTCTCCTTCCTTAATTGCGATTAGGAATGTTCCATTGGTTACATTTCACAGCAAAATTGACAGGATCAGATTCAGATGGGTGAAAGCCATTCAATTTTGCCAAAAATTAAGTTGTTTTTTTATTGGACCAATCTTATTTTTTAAGGATTTTTGACGTGGGGACAAAGCGATATTTGAACAGGGTCCAGCCTGCGCGAATGCCCTCCTGCCAGAATTGGAGTTTTTTTCCACCAGCCTTTGTGCGTGGAAAATAGGAAATGGGCACCTCATGGATGTGATAGCCTGCACGTAGCACCTTTGCAGTTACTTCCGGGCAAAATTCAAACCCTTGAGCAGTCAGATTGAGGCTGGCTATCAGACTCGTGTTAAATGCTTTGTAACATGTCGCTTCATCAGTGAGGCGTACATGATACAACAGATTTGCGAAACTAGCAAGCAGACGATTCGCTATGTAGGTTCTCAGGCTTGCCCGTTTTTTACCGTTTAGGAATCTTGAACCGTAGACCACTTTGGCAATACCTTTTTGCAACACTTCTATAATTGGTATCAGATCTCTCGGGCAGAGTTCAAGGTCGGCATCTTGAATGACCACAAACTGACCGGTGACCTGCTCCAGTCCAAGTCGAATCGCTGCCCCTTTTCCACGGTTCTCTCTGTACTGAAAAATTTTTAACCTCGGTTCATCGCACATCTGTTCCAAGATCTCAGATGTCTCATCGGTCGAGCCATCGTTGACGACGATGATCTCCGTGTCAATTGGTAGTCCCTTAACCGCTTCAACAACCTGCCGAATCGTATCTGCCTCATTGAAGGCTGGAATGATAACCGACAGGGTTGGGGGACGGTGTGCGGTATCTCCACTCACCGGTTGTCCCGGTTTTTGCAATTATAACAGCCCCTTTGCCATACCGCCATCCACTTGGATTGTGGTGCCGGTGATATAGCTTGCGCGTCCGGAGGCGAGGAACACAACCAGATTGGCGAATTCTTTAGGATCACCAATCCGACCGAGTGGTATATCTTGGGTCATATTTGCGAGGGCTTCCTCATACGTGATACCTGCCTCCTCCGCTCTCACAGTGGCTAGCTGTTTAATCCGGTCGGTGAAGATGACCCCCGGACAGACATTATTTATAAGAATATTATCTGGTGCTAGCTCAGACGCAAGTGTTTTGGCGAATCCGATGACGCCGGTCCGTGCCATGTTAGACAGCATCAATCCATCTACGGGCTGTTTGACGGAAATAGAGGTGAGATTGATTATACACCCTCCACCCCTTGTCTTCATGCTTGGCACAACGCCCCGGCATAGATTAATCGTGCTGAGTAGGTTAAGGTGCAGTGCAGCTTGATAATCTTCGGGAGATAGATCTGCGAACCGGCCCGCCTTGGGACCACCGGCATTACTGACCAGAATATCAATTCCGCCGAATCGATCGATGGCTTTGGCGATCAACCCACTAACCTGCTCCGGCTGACTGACGTCCGCTGGAACTGCCAAGACTTCTGTCCCCGTTTTTTCACGAATCTCAGCGGCTGTCTCCTCCAATGTATCTGCATCCCGCGCGCAGATTGTCACCTTCGCGTCCTCTTCCGCCAAACCGAGCGCGATGGCTTTGCCAAGCCCTTTGCTTGATGCCCCAACGACTGCAACCTTATCCTTGAGTCCGAGATCCATTATTTCTCCTTTACGTATTACTCTTCACACACTGCTTCTGAGAAAAGCTCATATCTATCTATAGCGAAAAATAAATATATCATTGTGCTAAAACCGTGTCAACATCAAATTAACCGCTTACGGTTCAAGCATCACCTTACCCGCTTCGCCGTTGGCAAATTTGCTAAACGCTGTCTGCGCTTCGACAAGTGGAAAGTGATCGGTAATCATCCGTCCAATAGGTAAACCGCGTCGATACAGATCGAGCATGGCAGGGTATTCTGAGTAGTGATAGAACCAACTCCCCATCAACGTGAGGTCCTTCCGAATCAGATCACGGCTTGGACTGATTGGTAAATCGCCCTGCTCGCCAACGCACATGATCGTCCCCGCTACAGCAACCAAGGTAAAGGCAAGTCTGAGCGTCTCCGGGCGTCCAGCCGCCTCGATGCACTTGTCCACAAGCATGCCGTGGGTAATTTCTGTGATCGCTTCAAGGGGATCGGTTTCCTTTGAGTTGATAGTGTGTGCGGCACCGGCTTCCTTTGCGAGGGAGAGTCGATAGTCGTTGATGTCAATAACTATCACTTCTGCGCCCAAGAACGATTGCACGATGGTATTTCCAAGCCCGACAGGACCTGCTCCCAAGACGCACACAAAATCCCCGCCTTTGGTGTTAAGGCGTTGACTGACATGATAAGGTACACCGAAACCATCGCCGGTCAGGAGCACTCCTACGTCAAACGGAATATCTTCAGGTAGCTTGAGACAAACATGGTCTGGGGCAGCGAACCGTTCCACATGGGTTCCCATATCGCGACCTGTGCGGTTTTTACAATAGGTATATTTTCCAACCCCGCACCACCGACAATCCCCGCACCCCCAAACCGCGTGGACACCAACGCGATCTCCAACCTTGAATTTTATCGATCGTCCCGCGTCAATGACCTCTCCTGCGACTTCATGTCCGCCATTGGACGTGTGCAGGGTTGGGCTGCGATAACCGTGCATCTCGCTTCCACAAATTCCTGACGCTTTAACCTGAATCAGTAGATCGTTCTTATAGGTGAGTATTGGTTCGGGATATTCTTTGATGGTAACTGTCTCATTTCCCAAAAGTTGGACACCAAGCATCTGATCTCTCCCCGCAATGGTTGATGGCACACGCTGCATCGGGTGCCGGGGTTATTTAATTGTGTGCAAAAACCAGTACATCAATGCCCCTATCCTGATGGTGGATTTGGTTTTTTAACGTCGCTTCGTGGTGGAATCCCGCATTCTGGACCGCGTCGGCTTTGCGCGTTGAGGTTGATTCAACATAACACTGGATTTTGGCATCTGGAAGATCAATCGCTTCAAGCAGGGTTGATGCCGATCCATAGAAGTTCGGATGGACGAAAAGGTCCAACACCGCTGTGTCGGGTTGCCAGCGCATATCCCAAGAGACTGTCGCCATGCCGACAATTGCACCGGAGTCCGATTCAAGCAGCTTGGCGTCGTGGTAGGTATCCCCATCTTCCAGTGCCTGTTTGAACCCAAGAAAGCCGCCCTCGAAATTTGCCGGTCCGTAGATACCGAATGCGATACTCCGAAGATAGTCGCCCTCTACGATCCCAGTTAGAGCGGTCATCTTGGACCAATCGTGCCATACGACATCCTTTGCGTGAACAGGACTCGCGGCAAAATACCGGTCATCGAAGTCATCGACCGCACGGTATTTCATGAAGCCCGAACCGGAGAAAACACTCTCAAAGCCAAAACTGTTGTAGATGTAGTAGGGGTGGCTGTTATATCCAGTTCCGAGGTAGAGTGCTTCACCGTCCCGCTGACGAAAGTCCTCCATTTGAAACTGCATCACCAATTTGCAAGCGCCCTTACGACGTTGCGTCGGTGTTGTAAAAACATGCCCAAGAATACCGACGTGCCCGTGTTCAACTATCATGATGTTTGCGATGATTTCTTCATCCATCTTGCCAATGTAAAAGCGTGTCTCCAAATCATCAAGCGTTTCGACAACGGAGCGTTCAAGATGCCACTTGAAGCCGCCTCCCTTGTGTGCTAAGAACGGTTTAATCTGTTCCGCATGCGCTTCGTCTGGGGCAATGATAACGCCGACTTCCATCGTTTCTCCAGTTTTCAGTGTAACATTTGTCAGTTTATTATACATTTTATTATTAGATCGAATTCGTGCTGAGGAGGGATTATCAATAGGGCAGCACCGATTCCGTCAATCTCTCCTGTTTTTTGGATACACAAAAAAACTCCCAATAATCTGGGAGCGAATTATTCTTTGCTGCCAAAACCGACTTAGCAGCTATGCGCGGCATTATATCACGTCCTACTATTAAATGCAAGCAGATCTAAAAGCGCAAAAATCTGCGCCTAATTTCCCTTTACAGCTTCATTGCTTCGGCGTATAATGTCGCCTTAGAGTTTCAAGACTTGCCGATTGAGAGGACTGACGAATGACACTGACAAAGGAACAACTTGAGCATTTCAAAGAAGAGGGATATGTGGTGCTTGAGGCAGCACTACAGGATGTCGATTTCGAGCCGGTGGTTCAGGACTATGAGGGGATTATAGACAAGCTCGCCAAGGATTTGTACGCCGAAGATCGGATCAGCCAACTGTATGCGGGTGAACCGTTTGAAACGCGTCTCGCTCGGATATGTGACGAAGACGAGGCGACCTATTTTGAATCGGACACATTTCTGGATGTAGGGCATATCCGAGGCAAAGGGACATTTCACTTTATGCGGAACAGGCGATTGTTAGATCTGATAGAGGGGCTTATCGGTCCAGAGATCTGCTGCAGTCCTATGACACATATACGGGCGAAGTTACCTTCGGACCTAGAGCGTGGACGAAATTCCAATGTGGTCTTCTGGCACCAAGATGCAATATTCTTCCATGAGGAAGCGGATACAACCTTTGTCCTGACCGTTTGGATCCCTTTGTGCGATACCACAGAGGAGAACGGCTGCCTGCGGGTGATGCCCCGGATACACAAGCATCGCACGGTATACTGGGGCGATAGTCTGCCAGACGGGGATTGGGTTTCGGTGCCGATGAAAAAGGGAGATGTCATCTTTATTCACAAGCTAACCCCCCATTCGTCGGGTCCCAATCACACAGATACCATCCGTTGGAGTATGGATATACGCTACCAAAAAAGAGGAACGCCCACGGGACGTGCCTTCTGGCCCAGCTTTGATGCCCGTAGTCGCCTTTCCCCGGATTCCGAAACCGATTATGAGGAATGGCGGGAGGCTTGGATCGCGGCACTCGAAAAGTATCCGACAAAAGTACCCCGTAAGAATCGACCGGAGGGTCCAACCCCGTACCGAGGCGATATATAAAGGCAGAACAACATGCACGGCAAGCGAACGATAAAGGTCGGCATCTACGGTGCCGGTGATCATGCTCGGAACAACCATCTCCTGAATCTTACGCGGTTGGAAGATGTGGAGGTGGTCGCGGTCTGCGATATTGTTGAGGAAAACGCACGTCAAGCCGCTGCCAACTTTGGGATTCCAAGAAGGTACACCGATGGCCACGAAATGGTAAAAAAGGAGTCGCTAGATGCGTTATGGTCTACGGTGGTAGCTGCTGCGCGTGAGGATGGCGTTGAGGTCGCCGCAGCCGAGAAAGGTATCCATCTCTTCATCGAAAAGCCGCAGGCGATGGACATGGGGGTTGCCTATCGTATCGACGATGCAATCCGCCATTCCGGGGTGTTTAGCACGGTCTGCTTTCGCGAGCGCTACCGTCCCATCTTCCAAGAAGCCAAACGGCTGCTGCAAGACAAAAAAATTGTCCACATTCGCTTCCAGATGATATCGGACTTACCTGCACGGCTTCCGAAGGGAAAGGTCCCGCGTTGGGATGATGCATTGGAACTTCGCGCTCCCTTCTTCGGATGGGGCCCTCACGCTCTGGACTATTGTCGCTACATGAGTGGGCTGGATATGATCCGCGCCCAAGCCTTTTTCCATCACCCAGCACAGTACGAAGCGCCGGTATCTTCTTCCTTCAACTTTACCGTGTCCAACGGTGCGACCATGACAATGACCTTCCTGTCCGCATCTCCGGGGCAACCTGCGGGAGAGCCTTACTTTCTGTTTTATTATGAGGGTGGCTACCTCGGTGTCCACAACTATTCCTATATTGATATGAACGGTGAGCAGGTATTCACGGCGGAAGACTTTAATCCATGGTTTGAGGAGGACCGCATTTTCGTGGAGGCGATTCGGACGGGCGATGGAAGTGGTATCATGAACGATTATCATGATGGGTTGTACACCCTAGCACCCCTCCTCGCCGGCTGGGAATCGGCGCGCCATGATGGCGAACCGGTTGATGTCCCCGCCTTCATGCGCCGGTGAAAGATGAATGTGACAGAAATGGACTTCAACTTGTGTAGGGAACGCAGATCTGCGTTCCCTACGAGGGTTACGGCATACGAAGTATGCCTACTACTATATGAGTTGATAGCACACAAGGAGAACGCATTTCTGATGATCAACATATCTGCTAATGTACCAATCACGACGCTACCCTCTTGGGCGGTTTGGGAACGACGACTATTCGATACGATGAATCAGTCTGTCCAACCCTTCCTCGACCACTTTACACGGGAGGATGGAGAATTTATCTGGAAAGACGAATGGGGCGGCGGCAGTCCCGATGACTATTACGAACCTTTCTTCAATTGGCCCCTTGTCTACCTGATGGGCGGTGGAGACCACCTGCTCACGTTGGCAGAGCGCCAATGGGAGGCGGTCACCAAGCAGTTGACACGCCTTGGTACAGTCTATAAAGAGTATGGTATCCACGAAGACCAGATGCACCAGTCCGAAAGCGACATCCTCTTTTTCCATCTCTGCCTAGCACATCCGAATGGACACAGGCGTCGTGAGCGAGCCAAGCGTTTTGCGGGTTTCTACCTCAACGAGGATCCCGACGCCATCAACTACGACCCTGAACACAAAATCGTCCTCTCCGGACTCAACGGTAGCAAAGGGGCGTATTATGCACCGATGTCAGAGCGGGAAACGGCGAACTATGCGCCCCTCGGTGGGAGCATGGAACGGTATAGTCTACCCTTTTTCGATCTGCCCGGCATCTCCACCGTGCAGGATCTGGGAGATCCGAATAACGCCCGCGCCATGGGGCAGGCACTGTTTGACCGCTGGAGAAAGGGAGATACACCGACAAACCTATCCATTACGTCGCTGGTTACGAACGCTTTTCTCCTGACCGGTGAGGAGAAGTACCGCGATTGGGTGGTGGAGTATACCGATGCTTGGGTTGAACGAGCGCGGCGAAATAACGGACTTCTGCCAGATAATGTCGGACAGTCCGGGGAGGTGGGCGAATACTGTAACGGCAAGTGGTATGGAGGTCGCTACGGTTGGACATTTCCGCACGGCTTCCTGACCCTTCAGAAGGCAACGCTTGATGCCGCTGCGAACGCCTATCTGCTGACCCGCGACGACGCCTATCTCGAACTTCCACGGCAGCAGATGAGTCGTATTCTGGAGCTTGGCGAGGTGAAGGATATCCGTGACTTCGACATGAGTGTCAGTGAACGCTGGAATAGCCAGTTTGTCTCAATGGGCGACCAGTACGAGACCTTCTTGGTACCTTACCGATACGGTGACGCTGGCTGGTTCGACTGGCAGCCTATCTCCCCCGTGTATATGGTAACGCTGTGGAATCTTTCAATGGCAGATCAAGACTGGGAGAGTATGGAGTGTGTTCGGGGTGCGGAGGCTTTCGACTGGAACGCGACCTTTGCCTTCCACAACAAGGAGGATTCTGGGCACGAGCAGCCGTGGGTGCGGTATTTGGCAGGACAGAACCCAACCTATCCTGAACACCTCCTTCACGCTAGTCACCAGATAGTGTGTCGCCGTTTGGCGCTGCTTCGAGAGGATGAAGCGGTAGGAACCCACCACCACGTTCATCACTGGCAGTGGGGCAACCCGGTCTCGTCGGAGGCGTTGATTCAATTGACGCTTGGTGCGCCGCAGCCGATCTATAATGGTGGGCTGCTTCACTGTCGCCTCCGCTACTTCGACGTTCACCACCGTCGTCCCGGTTTACCCAAAGATGTGGGCGCATTGGTCGAGAAGTTGGAAGCGGCACGCACAGTTGTTCGCTTAGTGAATCTCAACCCCAATGAAGGAAGGGAATTGATTATTCAGGCAGGTGGATTCGGTGAGCACCAGTTTGGTACGGCGGAATACTTCGTGCGGACGAGTGACTGGCCTGGAGAATTAGGTGGCTACGCCGGCAGCTATGCGCCGCCACCACTGACAACCGAAGCGCGGACAGCCGCTATAAACGACAAACATCTGCGTCTCACGCTCCCGCCCGGGTCTGAGATTGCCTTGGATTTGACCACCGAGCGTTTTGTGAATGAGCCATCTTATACCGAGCCGTGGTAATGGACACAATGTGTCGGCGGGAGGATATAGAAGGGGATTTTCTTGCCTCCTAGGCTTTTCTGAGGCGTGCGTTGACCTGATTCAACGTCGGGATGCCTGTCGTTCCGTGTCCTTCGACTGCAAATGATGCTGTGCAGTGTGCGAAGTTCAACGCTACTTGTGGTGAGCGGGTCTCGTGATATTTGATTAGGAATGCTGCAGCGAACACATCACCCGCACCTGTTGGGTCAACCTCATCCGCAGGATAGGCAGTGGATTCCAAGATTTGACCATTTTCGTACAGCGCTGCACCGTGCCGCCCTTTCGTCAGCACAACAATCCGCGTCCACTGAATATACTTTTCCAGATCTTCGGGGGAGGCAGCGATATCCTCTTCACTTAAGACCAAAACATCTGCGTGAGGTAGGATGGCTTCGGCGGTATGCCACCGTTTGGGACGTACACGGCGACTTTCATCCCACCCGCGCATCCACCCTTGCGGCGTGACGCCGATTAACGCGTGATTGAAGCATTGGACAACCGGGGAATCCACCTCGCCAGTAAGTGGACAGAGATAGGCGATATCTGTGTCTCTCCATTGAGGCGGGATGTGATGTTCCTGTAATTTACCGCCGACCCCTAAGATTAGCTGTTGGCGCTTGCCATCTGAGTCGTACCGGTTATCAAAAATGGTGGTTTCAGACGATTCGTGGTAGAAAACATCAATTCCATCTAGGATTGGCTGTTGTCGGTCAAAATTTGAACCGACAGCGGTGACCGCACAGGCACGGCAGCCGAGGTTGCGAGCTGTAATCGTTGAGTAAGCCGCACCCCCACCCAGCACGTATCCATCTGGTGCCACATCGTAGCAGAAGTGACCAACGGCTAAAAAGCGCGGTAACATTGTCTCCCCTGTTTTTCTCGGTTGAATGTGGAGGTTCCGATCCTATTGGGAGGGGGCGAGCGTCTTTAACCACTGTTGGATTTTTTGCTGAATCTCATTGCGGACTCGACAAAAAACGGTGAACCGCTCCGGTTCGGTCCCTTCCGCCTCCGCCGGATCGTCAAATCCCCAATGATGGCTTTCTCCAGCACCGGAAAAAATTGGACAACTTTCCTTCGCATGGTCGCAGACGGTAATCAGATGATGGAAGCTTTGGTTGAGGTATTTATCGAGCGAATCAGAGGTATGGGCTGAGATATCAATCCCAACGCCATCCATCGCCTTGATTGCCAACGGATTAACAAATGACGGCTTCAGCCCGGCACTATAGACCTCAAAGCAATCGCCAGCCATATCCCTCAAAAAGCCTTCCGCCATTTGACTCCGGCATGAGTTCCCTGTACAGAGAAATAGCACTTTTTGCTTCTCAGCCATTTTTTCCCCTATTGCGTAGTAGATTATTTTTGGGAGCCGTTTTTACATTATATGCGTTCACAAATCCATGTCAACATAAATCCTCAGCTTTCATTTCTGACGCAGATTATTGCACATGCAAAACTTATCTAATGGGGCATATGCCCCAATATTTTTGTTGACTGTGGAGTGGAAATATCGGTAAAATGTCCAACGATGTTTTTAACTGATAGATAGTGAAAGTTGAAATTTAATCAGCGCCAAAACGGAGGCAATCCCTAGCGGGCGATGGGCAAAACCAAAATAGCATCAATCTTGGCATGTCACCCGCCACATTTGATCGGATTCCTTCGCTGCGGCAGGAATGACAAAAGCGCAGAATACAAACAATGAAAATCACAGAAATATCTGTAACACCGGTTCCTTCGTATTACCCAAAGGAGCTAGGCAAAAACGCATTCTCAGATAACATTGGTAAGCAACGGTTGGAATGGATTGTGCGTGCCCGGACCGATGGTGGTGTAGAAGGTATAAGCATTGCTAACCGAGCGGTACGACAGGGACGGGTAGAAGATTTGCTCGAGCTGTTGAAAATATCGCTATTGGGCAGAGAAGTGGACTCGCTGCTGCAGGTGCAGAACGGGGTCGTCACTGGGCCCGGTGCAGACGTAGCACGCACCTTCCGCAGCACTAGATGGATGGATGCCCTTGCCTTCGATCTCTACGGCAAAGCCCACAACGTTTCCGCTATCAGTCTACTTGGGGGAAAAGTGCGTGATGCCGTACCAGCCTATGACACCACGCTCTACTTCCAAGATTTCCTTGTCCCTGAAAAAGGCGCGAAGCAGGTCGCCGAAGAGGCTGCCGAGGCGAAGGCTGCCGGGTATCGGGCACTCAAGATAAAAACTGGACGCGGCGGTCGCTGGATGATGCCGGAAGCCGGTATGCGGTGGGATGTTAATGTGGTTTTAGGCGTGCGGGAAGCTGTTGGAGAAGATTTCCATATCTACGTTGACGCCAACTTCGGCTATGATGACCGGCTTGACCTGCTCGAAGATTTCATTCGGGAGACGATCCCCGCAAACATCTACTGGCTGGAGGAGATGATAACGCATGACGTGACTGGCTATCGCGCCATGCGAGAAATGCAGGCAAAACACGGTTCCAAAGCCCTGCTTGTGTGCGGCGAAACAGATCGGGATCCCATCAGCGAGACCTTCCGCCATCTCATTGAGGACGGCTTGATTGACGGCTACCAGCCGGACATTGTGGGTGCCGGTTATCTCCGTTGGATAGAGATTGAGCAGGCGTTGCGTGGAACAGAAGTGCGCTCAATTCCGCACAACTTCGGCAATGGCACTTTCGGCACCTTTGCGACTCTGGCGTTCGGTGCAGCATCTAAGACCTTTGTCTCGCTGGAGGACGAACGCAACCTCCCTCACATCTTTGGTCCGTTTCCCCCTTTCAAGGACGGTGCGTATCAGGTGGAGGAACGCCCCGGACTTGGCATTGCTGTTGACGAAGACCTGTTCCAAGAAAAGTATGCTTTACACGAATGGCAGGTGGAATGAGATTTTTCAATCCTGCCTAACCCGAAGGAAGCCATGCCAGAAAAACACATCATCAAAGACATACGGATAGCACCAGTCGAAACATACTTCGGCGCTCCGGGTATTGGTCGAATTGTTGGTCGTAACTCGAAGGGTGAAAACTATGGCCACAATCAGCGTGAATGGCTGTTACAAGTAACCACCGACAGCGGCCTCACAGGTGTAACGAACGCGCGACCAGCAATGAACCGGGACAAGTTGACGGCGCTCTACGCCACACTTCAGTTGCTGCTGGGCAAAGACGTGTTCGAGTTTTATCGCGTAAGCGGAGGTTGCGTTACAGGGGTGAACCCTCGCTGGGAGGAGTTACTACGAGAGAACGGTTTCATCGATTTCGTCATCTTTGACTTGATGGGTCGGGCACTGGATGTTCCTGCGTACCGTCTGCTGGGCGACCGTGTTCGTGATTGGGTTGAGAGCTACGACTCCACCCTCTACTTCCAGGACATGGTGCACCCCGAAGCGGGTGCCAGTGCTGTGGCTCGTGAAGCGAAGGACGCTGTCGCCAACGGTTGGCGGGCAATGAAGTTGAAACTCGGTCGACCGGGGCGCTGGTTTGAGCCAAATGCCGGCGTGGCGCGTGACATTGAAGTGGTGCACGCTGTGCGGGAAGCGGTTGGTCCAGAAATCAAAATCCTTGTTGACGCAAACAACGGTTACGATGGCAAATTGCCGCTCTTAGAAACCTTTGTACGTGAAACGGGTCCAGCTAAGACGTTTTGGATGGAAGAGATGGTTACTGAGAACGTGGCAGACTACCGAAAGCTTAAGGAGTGGCGGGACCGGTGGTCGCCTGAGACAATGCTTGTAGACGGCGAGGGTCATCGTGGGCGCAACACCATTTACTGGCAGCTGATGGAAGAAGGGCTGCTGGATGGCATACAGCCTGATATGTTAGACATGGGTTTCTGGCCATACCACACGCTCGCTCGTGACATCGAAGATTCTGGCTATGCGACAATGATCTGTCCGCACAACTACAATGCTGCAGCGATCGGTCTGCGCGGTGATATCCAGTTCGGCGCGGTGACGGAACGATTCGTCATTGCTGAAGACTCGACGCTACATTTTGATCTTTACAACATGCAGGGGTACGAGTTTGAAAACGGCTGTTACCAAGTGCCGTCCGCGCCGGGGCTAGGGATAGAAATTGATCAGGAACGCTATGATAGGGTTTACCGCCAGCACGAAACCGTTGTGAGATAGGCGGCTGCCATGTCGAGATGTGAATCTCGACCTGATTATGGAATCTGTGCGCCTTGCGTTTCTACATAGACGGAGTAAATAGATTGGCTGCCGGTCATGAACAGCCGGTTCCGCTTGACACCCCCGAAGCAAACGTTCGAGCAGACCTCCGGGAGATGGATCTTGCCGATGAGATCGCCATCCGGAGCAAAAATATGCACGCCATCGAACCCCTCACCGACCCAACCCGCACTTGACCACAGGTTACCATCAATATCACAGCGGATACCATCCGCGAACCCGGATCCCATATCGCAAAACGGTCTGCCGTTTGCCAAGCGGGTGTTGTCCACCACATCATAGACATAGACGTGACTCGGATGGTCGGGGGCGTGTGAGATGCCGGTATCAGAGATGTAGAGTTTGGAAAAATCGGGCGAAAAGCAGAGACCGTTCGGTTTGTCGAGTTCGTCCGTAACGACTGTCGCCTCGCCGGTATCCGGGTTGAGCCGATAGACATTGGTCGGCAACTCAAACTCAGCGCGGTGTCCTTCGTAGTTCATTAGGATGCCGTATCCGGGGTCGGTGAACCAGACATGTCCGTCCGGGTGAACGATCACATCATTCGGAGCGTTCAAGCGGCAGCCCTCAAAGCTGTCAATCAATACCGTAATATTGCCATCATACTCGGTACGAGTGACTCGGCGTGAACCGTGTTCGCAGGTGATGAGTCGTCCCTGTTTGTCGCGGGTGTTACCGTTGCTGTTGTTGGAGGCGCTGCGGAAAACGCTGACTTCACCCGTTTCCTCGCTCCAACGCATTATCCGGTTGTTCGGAATGTCACTGAAAAGCAGATAGCGACCATCTCCGAACCAGACCGGTCCCTCCGTCCAACGCGCTCCTGTCCAAAGCCGTTCTACCGCCGCGTTACCGATTTTGTATTTGGAGAAGCGCGGGTCGATTACTTCGATCGAGGGGTCTGGATACCTGACAATACTTTGATTCCAATCTCTCATAGGTCTTTGTTTTCCTCTGTTAGACTTGATTTGTGTCGGTTGCCTGTGGTGTCACACACCAATAATCTTCTAGGATACAATTCTAAACCAACTGCCATATAAAATCAAGGACTTCTACAGAGTAAACAGACTTATTGCTTAGCGGCGAGAATCAATGACTCGGCAACCTTTATGAGTTCATCCTGATGGAGCTCACCCATCACCGTAAAATTCACATCGGAGACAAGCCACTGTAGAATATGTGTTGGCCCGCGCTTTTCATGCCGAGTTTCTGTCCCCTGGATCTGTAAGTGTTCCACGTCCCTCCGTTCACCGTTCCGACTGCTTCCCTGTTTCCTTTTTGATTCAAACACTGTAAAAGTCAGCATACCGTCTGTATATCGTAGATAAATTGTTTCCGAACGGTGTTTGAAATATCGAGTTTCTAGAAGCTGAAAACCGGGTGGAAGATAAGTCGGTTCAATGAGTTTGCCCTCCAGCACCGTTTTCGCCTCGTCGAGCCTGATTGGCTGACTTCGACGACGTCTCCTTTCAGCCGGAGATTTTTCGTCACGGCTCCATTCGGCTAATTTCTGCTCGACTGCCTCCTCCTCGAAGCTAATTTGTGTGTAGACAGACATAAAACGGAGCTTCCCGTCCGGGGCAAAGTCTTCGATTCGCAAAATGACTCCTGTGTCGCGTGCAAGGTAGAGCCGTTTTGTTGGCCGTGCCTCAAATCGTGGAGAGACCGTTACCAGATCGGTTTCCTGTCCAGCAATTGGATCCGCGGGAACTGAATCGAATGTATAATTCTGCACGAGCAGTTCAGCCTCCTTTTGAGAAAGAGCTGCCATCCGTTTCCAATCCAGTGAAAACCTCCTTCGATTCCCACGCTTGTCGTCTCGTCTGCCCTCCCGCCGATTTCGGTCGCCACCTTTGCGTGGTTCTTGATCGCTGAGTTTTAAGGAACGGTCCCCTTCTAAAATTGGCAACACAGTGACGGCATGAATCTCCGGAGGTTGATGGATAACAGTTTCCTCACGAGCAATTGTCCCACGCGACGTATTCATAAGAATCATGCGAGTACCGACATAAGCAACTTTCTCCTCTGCGTTCATTATGCGCTTGAGGATCTTCAGCGACTCAGGTGATGCCTCTGCGATTGCGTTCGGCCTCAAAATCAGCAACATAAATACGATTGGTAATAACCAACCTGCATTTCTTGGCTTTAAAATCATGACTATTAATCTCCTAAGTGAACTTCTAGAAGAAAGGCGGTATTATCTTCAACAGTAGTGTCCGGTATATTAGTATCTGTGCCAAGTGAATCCGCAACAGTGTATGAGTGCAGTGGATTATATGTGGTATCTTCGGCGTGAACTGCTAGGTAGAAATCGAGCGGATCAGAGGTATATGTATCTTCGGAGCTAGGCATCATCAGGTTGAAATAGACAAGCGCCAAAACCAAACTGACCATCGCTAATGCCCCAACACCACTGATAGCTGGGCGACATACCCAATCCCAGAGTTCACCAAAGCTGGGGAGCAGTTTTCGTCGAACAGGACCTCGGTCTGCCAATTGTGGCAGAACTGTACCCGCGATTGGGGGTGCTTCGTGGGTTAACGCACCGATCCACTGACGATTCCGTTGAAAATCAGCGAGCATATCGGTACACTCATGGCATTCGCTCAGATGTGTTTCAACAATCGTGCGTTGTTCTGGACTTAGCTCATTGTCCAAATATGCGGAGAGCTGGTTTTGAATGCGATCATGATTCTTCATCGTAATACCCTTGTTAAAAGATTTTTCTGATTGCTCAATCGCGGTGGTCTTCGAGTTTAATAACTTCCCCGTTTTCTTGGGCGATGTACATAAACCCCATCTTGTCGATTACAATTCCTTCCTGATCATGTCCCGGTATCAGATATTGGCGGCGTACGTTTCCCTCCAGTGTCATCTCCTGCAACAGGTTGGTCGTATCGCTCATAACAAGTAGGCACTGACGTTCCCGGTCGTAGGCAAGCCCAGAGATGTCAATGATCGAAAGTGAAAAAAAACGAGAAATCTGTCCTTCTACTGTCTTTGTCCCGGTTTTGTCGGCACCCCAAGTGGCCTTTGACGAAACGAGTGGAACAACGACTTCGCAAATGACCGATGGTTCTTTCCCCTGCTTTAAGCTGAAAGATTGATTTCCGACCCAGAATGTACCACCTTCGGGATGGAAGGCGTTTGGAATAAAGGCAATTGCCTCCAATCCCATGCCTCCTTTTTTTAGTAGTTCTTTGCCCTCAAATTGCCGGTTAACGCTGAATTTTCGTGTGATGTGAAAGTTTTGAGGGGCAATCTCAAGGATTTCTTCGTCACCTTCGACTACCGCGTATAGGAACCCTGTCTCCGGATGGACTGTAATCCCTTCGATGTCAGTGTGTTTCAAAAGTCCCTTTCGTATCAATCCTCCATCGGTCCGTATCTCGTAGATATCCCCTTCATCGCCGACAACAAACACGGTTTGGCGTTGTGGGTGATAGGTAGCCCCTGATAGTTCACGCATCGGGATTGGGGCAATATTACCGATTGACCTGTGTGGCAATTGAAGCGGTGCCAATCCGTATAATGGGTTTTGTTTATGTGCAAACCGCTGCGTTTGGCGCAGAAGGAATATCAGCAGCGCACTGACGACGACAACCAGAATTAGTATAAGGATCTTCTTGCTCATCTCTGAGATGCCTTTATCAACTTCTGCGAAAAAAATTATTGCTTCTCTAGCCTCACACCGGTGATGTTTTCTAATGCGGACAGTTCTTGGACAAAACCGGTCCAGCGTTTCGGGTCTTTCAATTTTACATGAAATTTCAGTTCAGCGGTCTCCGATTTTGTTGTCCTCTGACCAAGGAGTTGGCTAGCTACCACCTGCTCACTAAAAATCGGTTTGTAATTCTGTTCGTGCTCGGTCTCAAGTGGCATTTGGAAAGTCAGAAGAAATTCCCCATCATTGGCTGGAGCCATATGCCAGCGATGGAGTCCAATAATGACAACGCTTATCAGGAATGTCCCAATAACAGCCACAGGCGGATTACCGGCACCGATTGCCATGCCAACAGCTAAGGAGAAAAAGACAAAGGCAATATCCCGTGCATCCTGAACCACGGTGCGAAAGCGGATAATTGACAGGGCACCCACGAGGCTGAAGGCACGCGCCACACTATCGCCAATCACCACCATAACAACGGCAATGAGCATACAGAGAATAATTAGTGCATCGGTCATTGCGTTTTCTGCCATATCGGCGGTCCACCGGTAAACAGTAGCAATGACCAGACCGAGTGCAAATGCGAGTATCAGGTTGAGAATAATGGTCCCTAGCGTTGCGAGGGAGTATGGAGCAAAAATTTCTCGGATTATGTCCATCGGCTGGTCTATTTCCTAACGAATTCCTCTGTTTTCCATTTGAACATCTTGTGCTCTTTGGATATTTGTTTGAGCAGGTTCGGATTTGATTCATTAGGCAGATAGACCTCACATTAGTTCGGAAAAAATGGACAAAGCCGAAAAATCTTGGTCGATCGTGCTCCATTTATGTGGATGTGTTCATATTACATCAAGCTACCGCATCGACATCTTTGTGTCGTCAATCTTTCGACGCAGCACGACACCCCACTGCCCAACAACCCAGAGTGTGTCTCCTTCCTTCGAACGGACAATCCGGTACAGGTCATTCCCGATATCGGTATGCTCTTGTTCCCATGTGTCCCCGCCATCCGTTGAGTGGAGAATTGTACCTTTGGCACCGACAGCGTAGATTTCATCCTTAGACAGTGCAGTAATACTGTAGAGGTCTGCTGTAACGCCGCTAGACAGAGGTTCCCACTTAAATCCACCGCCGGTGGTTCGGAGTATGATGCCGTAGGCTCCAACCGCCCAACCCTTACGCTTGGTGATAAATGAGACATCATACAGGCTGTAGCCCGTATTGGTTTCATGGAATTTCCAGTAGCCACCGCCATTGATAGTGCGTTGAACAATGCCGTCGTCGCCCACCGCCCAGCCAAGCGGTGCGTACGTCATATCGATCCCGTAAAGGTTTTTCCCGGTTGATGTCCGTTGGGGCGTCCAGATGGGACCGCCATCCTGATTGTGGATAACCTGTCCGTCCCCGCCAGCTGCCCAACCCTCGGAAAATTGTTTAAACATAACGTCGTTGATTGCGAAAGACCGCGGTGGGTCATCTTCGAGGAAGCCGGGGCGCATCGGCGTCTGTCCAGCTGACCAGTTTGAGCCGTCGGTCGTGTAGAGAACTGTGCCGTCGCGCTGCATCGCCCAACCCCATTTCGGATCGAGGCTGGGGAAGTGGACACCAATCAATCGTTGCCGCGATCTACTATTCAAGGTAATCCATGTGACACCGCCATCCTGCGTCTCCAGCAACAGACCATTATCCCCACCGATCCAGCCTTGGTGGTCGTTGAGAAACAGTACATCCCGGAAATCATCCAACTGTTCACCGAGTTGTCGTTCCCATGTCTTTCCACCGCTTGTGGTGTGGAAGATATGGCCAGCCTCACCGACTGCCCACGCAATCTGGTCGTCGACGAAATGGATATTGTTAATTAAACGGTTCCCGCGTCTCCTGTTTCGTTGTCGTTGCGGACGGTCTTGTTGAGCAGCCTGACGCTGTCTTTGTGCTTCGTTGGAAGGTCGCACATTTTCTCCACCGAGGTCGCCTTCTGGTGTAAAGCGTCCGGTGCGTTGACGTCTATCGCTCATCTCTGTTTGAAATCGTTCTGCGAAATCCTCATCCCATTCTGGCGTGTCGGCGTTGTTGGATTGGTCGTCGGCACGATTGCCCGATTCTCCTTCCTCCTCCAACCAGAGCGCGAGCCAATCGATATCCTCTTCGGCTGCAATTCCGGAGTTGACCGAACTTTCATGCTGTGGAACGTTCGCCCCTCTCCATGTTTGACCGCTGTTGCGTGTGACGAAGAGTCTGCCATCCCCTCCAAGCGCCCAGGCTGTTTGGTGATCTTGGAAGGTGATTCGACCAATTCGCTGAGGTGGCCATCCGCTATCTGAGTCGGAAAGAACACGCTTCCAGGTTATGCCGCCATCGAGGGTTACGATTGATGCACCGTTCGTCAGCACAACCCACCCTGATTTTGCGTCAGCAAAATGAATAGCGATAGCGGGCTGGTTGGTGTTGTCGAGAACCTGCCAGTAGTTGCCCCCATCGGTGGTATGCAGAATGACTCCACCCTCTCTCGCTCCGCCATCAAGGCGTTCCCGCAGGACCGCCCATCCTTCGAGACTGTTGATAAAATGCAGGTCAACAATCGGGTTCTCGTTCATTCCTGTCCGCTGGCGGTTCCACGTCAGTCCACCGTCGGTGGTGTGCAGCATCTCTGCAGCACCGACACCTAGCCACCCCTCTTTGGGGTTGATAAACTGCATTGTGTTGACACGACGGAAGTTTTGTAGAACACCCTTCACAACCTGCCATGTTTTACCGCCATCTTCGGTCCGGAGCAGCATACGACTGCCGGTAATCCATCCATGCGATTTATCGACAAACATAACCTGATGCAGATTTGCCTCGACACTGCTATGTTGCGGCAGCCATGTTTCTCCGCCATCGGTCGTGTGAGCGATAACACCGCCTCTACCAACTGTCCAGCCGGTGTGCTCATCAAGGAAATAGGTATCTGAAAAATCGGTCTGCCATGTGGCGCGCCGGATAATATCCCAATGGTAGGTTACCTCCTCGACGGTTACCTCCTCTTCAGGAATTTCGGGTTCTTCAACGAGCTCCACTACAGGTGGCAGGGTTACAGGGAGTTGTTCTGGGTCAATGGAATATCGCATCGCTATCCCACCACGTCCTACTGCGACCATGCCGTCTGGTGAGAACGAGAACCCCAAGAGATCGTTCTCCGTGCCGCTTTCCTGCTTCTCCCATTTTGCGCCACCGTTGGTTGTGGTCAGCATCACCCCCTTGTCGCCAACGATGATGCCGTACGACGTATCGGCGAGGTAGACCTTGTTCAGGTTTTCTTGGACACCACTCGGTTGAAACCTCCATGTTTGACCGCCATCCTTCGTATGCAAAATCTCACCGAACTGACCGACGATCCAACCGTGATTACTGTCTGTAAAGTGAACCCCATATAGTTCGTTGAAGGTCCCGGTGGTCTGCGATGTCCACGATAACCCACCGTTCCTCGTATGATAGACAACCCCGGGCCAGCCGACCACCCAGCCCTCTTTCTCATTCAGGAAGAAGGCGCCCTTGAGCGAATTAAATTCGGTTGGCGTCTGGGGCACCCACGATTTGCCACCATCAGCGGTATGTATGACCGTGCCGAGCTCACCGACCGCCCAGCCCTTTTTCGGCGTCACAAAGTAGACGCCGTTGAGCATATGCTCCGCTCCGGCGTATTGACGGTCCCAGGTCCGACCACCATCGGTGGTGTGGGCAATCATGTTCCGCTCGCCAATCAACCATCCCTCTTTGTCAGAGATAAAAAAGACGTTGCGAATATTATCCCAGATATCAGTATCAACTTCCTCCCACGTTTGTCCACCATCTTCGGATACCACAATCGCACCGCGTTGTCCGACAGCGATTGCACGGTTCTCCGAGGTGAACTGAATGTTTTCTAGGTCGTTTGCCGTAGTGCCACTTCTCATTATCCATGTGTTTCCGCCATCTGTGGATTGCATAATTGTGCCGTGCCAACCGACCGCCCATGCTTCGGTCCCACTTGTGAACTGAACGGCCATCAGGTTATTTTCTGTGATACTGTCCAACAGTCGCCAGTTATCGCCACCATCTTCGGTGAATGTGATAAACCCTATATCGGCGACTGCTAAACCACGCTTGTTGTCTATGAAGTGGATGCCGTTGACGGTTTCCTTGACGTGACCATTGATATTCGGAATACGGCTATCTTGCATATTCCATTGGGTACCGCCGTTCTGTGTATAGAAAATTGACCCATCCGTGCCCGCCAACCAGCCTTCATTCTCATTCACGAAAACCACGCGCCGGTTGTCGTTGACCAATCGGGTCCGTGCGAATTGGTGTCGGGTGGTCTGTTCTTGCCATGTATTTCCGCCATCGTTTGTGTGAAGGATACGTTCATATTCACCGACAATCCAGCCGCGCTGATCATCAACAAACCAGATTTCGTTGAGGGGAAAATCGCTCAGATAGCTCTGGCGTTCCCAAGTCTTGCCGCCGTTCTTTGTAACGATTATATAATTATCTTCTCCTACAACCCAACCCTCGTGGGAATCAGCAAAGAAAACATCTCTGAGCATGCCGGATGTATTGCTGTCTTGAAGATACCAATGTCTGCCTCCATCATCGGTCGAAGCGACGACACCGTTGTCTCCCACTACCCAGCCATATTTTAGGTTCGTAAAGTAGATAGCTTTGAGATCTTCCTCGGTAGCGACCTCTTGGCGATTCCACGTTTTGCCACCATTGTTTGTGTGAACGATGAACCCTTTTTCTCCGGCAATCCAACCGTGCGTAGAGTTGACGAAGTGGAGGTCTGTGAAATGGGTTTCCCAATCGGCTTTGCGGGTGGTCTCTTGCGTGCAACCAATGAGTAACATAGCGAACGCAAAAATAATCGTCACGACTTGATAGATGCGTTGAAAAATTTGTTTCATCACTGTTCTCCCGATGTGCATTTTGAGGGTGTCATATCGTGTTTAAGATTAGATTTACTCGGTTGACGCTCCCAAGATTTGATACAATTCAAACTGAGGCGCGCCGGCCTGTACCTTCATCCCCTCACCATATTCTTTTAAGGCGTCAGGTGTTGCTGTAATGAGTTTGGCAAAGACTGTCTCATCCGTCAACTCAGCCATCATCACGAAATCGGGTTGATTGGTGTTCGCGGATGCCCTTTGTCCCGGAAGTTGCATCCGCTTGAGCGCGGTAATCTTCAACCCTTCAATTCCTTTTGCCGCTGATAACAATTTCTCCTTCAGGAGTTTTTCAGCAATTTCCGCATCTCCGGTGGAGGTCAGGTGCAATTTGGCAAAAACTAAGATGGTGTATTTGGGAGCGTCTTCCTGCTGTGCTTTAGCTATCAATGATATACCTATTCCCAGCATACAGATGAGAATAAGTCCAATGCATATGTTTTTGAAACTAATTCGATTCATCGTCATTCACCTCATTTTAGAAATTGGGTTCTGAATTGGGGGTGTGTTCCATTGAATAGACGTTGTAGATCAGCAATTATACCATGTAATGTGTTTAGGACGATAAATCCAGTTTTTGTTCGGGAAAAAATGGACTGGAACGAAAAATCTCCTCCCGTTTGGAAAGGCACCGTGAGGTTTCGCAGGTAGGGCATTATACTACAAAAACAGGAATTGTCAAAGTCATCCTAATCTGTACACAAGTGATTGCATGACTGCAAAATAGTTCAAAAAAAAAGCAGCCAAGCGAATGGCTTGGCTGCTCATGTGACATAATATGAAGGTCTGTCCAAATCAGTAGACTTTATTCAACAGCACCAATCTTTGCAGCTTCAGGAGCACTGGTCGGCAGTTTCTTCTTTGCCAT
>JAGWBT010000022.1:28268-33679 GCA_021295755.1 Candidatus Poribacteria bacterium | reverse complement strand
AGATATATGGTCTTTTTTTTACTCATGGTTGGTTTCGAAGATGCTGCTTTGCGCTAGTCGTTTGCTTATTCTTTTCTTCGTTGTCTGAATCGCGGATTATCACAAATTAAGGACAAATAGGGTGGCCTCAATCAAGGGAAGCTGCTTTCTGGCTTCATCCAGATTGTGTGGCACCGGATCGACTAACTTGCGTAATCAAGCATAGCACACACCTGTTAAGTTGTCAATGGAATCGTGAGGCAACTTCCTAGTCCCTTTGTAATCCTTTATATCATGAGAACCAAAGTGTAGGAGGGAAATCCTTTTCCCGATAGTCGGGGCAGGGATGTCCCTCCCACAGGTATGTTCTGTTGATAATCGAGGTAAGGATACCTCTCCCACAGAGGTGCGATAGGGATGTCTCTCCTATTCTATCTTGTATTTACATCGCCAATAAGGATAATCCCTTGCTTGTTTGACTAGACCTTGTCGAACAGGATTCTCATAGTAGTAGCGTATCATTTCTGCCCTTCCGTATGCCGTGGTCATAATATCTTTCCTGCCATACTGTCCTGCGTTCACCACGTTGTTTGTTAATCTGCCTTGCCGTAAAGGTCTTGAGAGAATGCATGACTCTTGGTAAGGTTTGATCTCGACCCGGTTGAATAACTGCGTGGATGTGGTCCGGCATGACCATGATACATATCCATCTGATGCGATCTTGAGTTTCTAGCCATTCAAAGGTTTGAAAAATGATCCGTGCAACTTCAAAGTTGGCGAGTATCGGTCTTCGATCAAAGGTGGAAGTAGTTAGGAAATAATATGCCCCCGGTATTGATTGTCGTCCTTTTCGTAAGTAATGGCTTCCTCGACTTGGAAAACGGTTCAAGGTTTCTCCTTTGAGTGAGATGGAGTTCTTTCTGTCAACAATCGAGGCAAGGATGTCTCTCCCACAGATATGTGTTGCATTGTTTCTACTGTCAATAATCGAGGAAGGCTGTTTCTCCAGCAGTTCTTAACTTCCCCTCAAACTCTGCGCTTTCTGCAGCTGTGCCTCCACAAGATGAACAACCACTTCATGCGTATCCCTCCCTACTTCCATTTGGTCTGGGTGGAGGTGCTTGTATGCTTATTATACTTGTCGATATAGTCCTCCCGTGGCGGGGTGAAGATATCGAGGACACGTGCGGGCCCCTTTGCAACAACGCCTGAATGCACCACATTTGGCGGAACAATAAATGCTTCCCCGGGTTTTAGAATCCTTTCCTCCGAACCGATTCTAAACTGTAGCTCCCCCGACAACACCAATCCTGCTTGTTCATGCGGATGGCTATGCTCTGGAACTTCACTGCCTTCTGCCATCTCCAAAAACGACAGCATAAGACTTTCTCCGGCAACAATGCCACTGAGTGCACCCGGAAATAGTTCCATTTTTGGTAGTTCCTCGGCAGCGATAAACGGCATATTTTTCCTCCCCGATAGATCGGAATTTCGCAAGATCGTTAGCAGATCTCTTAACAATCCTGCTCAACCTGAAGCTTATTCCAAGAATAAAGGGGCGGCACATTGCCCCGCCCCTAGATTTACTGATGTTCTCGACTCACATGTTCGTTTTTGAGTCTATTCTTTTTCTACAACCTTAATTTCTTTCGATGCCCGCCAAGGAGCGGTATGGTTCGGTTGCTCCATTGCTACCAATGTGCAACTCTCTTCCAAAGCGATCGTGAAAGTGACTTTAGGCATGGTATAGATTGGGTGCAGATAGGCTCGTGCTATTTCGACATCATTTTTATAAATGCCGATCCAGTTGACGTAGTGCTCATAAAGGGTGGGGTGGACTGAACCGGCACCGATTGTGATGGTTACATCAAACCATTCCCCGACGCCAACCTCATCTGGGCACTCGATCTTCGGTGTATGTTTCTCATCGTAGTCGGTCATAACGTGTTTGAAATCTCCGATGACCTCTTCGTCAAATATCTGATTGGCAACCACGGGAATCGCAATCAGCACAGCGATGATTCCGAGACTTAACGTCCCAATTCTGAAATACTTTTTCTGCAATAATTGAGATAACAAGGTTTGTTCCTCCTGTTGATAAATTGAAATGCTAAATGATTGTAACACACTGATGGAAGCAGCAACAACGAAAACTTCCGCCGTTTGAAACCTCTTTCTATCGGTATCAAGCGGCTAATTTGGCGAGGGGGCCGCTGCGGTGCCAGAAAGCGCTACTTCCCTCGGCAATGGGGATGCATGATGGTGCACCATCTTCCAACCCTCACCTTCGTGTTTGAACACATTTGTTGCTTGCGCAAAGGATATGCCCATCCTGCCGCCGGCAAAGGTATGGATGGATTCGACGCATGTCACCCAAGCAAACTGATTATCAGTATGAATCGCGATCTCGCAGGGGTGGATGTGCATTCGATGTGTGTTCTGGAAGATATTTATCCAACTCGCGCGAATCTCCTCCCAACCGGTGATTGTTTCCCAATTTGAGCCATACGCTATCCATCATGTCAATACTCAGATTTTGCATCGCTTGATAAAAACTGAGGTTTGCGCCCTCAACCTGTTCTTGTAATGTCATTTGTTTCTCCATTTCTTTTCCTTCCATTGAACGCTCATTTGTCTATTCCTCTCGTCGTCCAAACCAGCCGTCGAAAACTGCATATCCCCAGAAGATTAGGAGTTGAATCAGCCCGGTAATCTTGAACTGCCAACGGGGACGAAACCGCCATTGTGCGGTGCTATAAATGTCTAATCCATATTCGCTTTTCCTCACAGAATAGGTCTGATAGTGATCATCTATCAACCACCAACTGCCTTCCTTTTTGGTCGAAACTGTCGCCCCTTTGTAAATTAAGACTTTGTGCTTCCGAAATTCCCGCACCAGTTCCGTCGAGAGTTCCTTGTTGTCTATTAGATAGCTGTCCAAATCTTCGGTAATCCGAAACATAAACTTGCTGTCAGATGTGTATAGGGGGTAGCCACGCCAGCGCTTCTGCTCTCTGCCTGCCAAGGTGGGATCATCTGTTTCTGGCTGTGTTTCTGTTTGTCCTGTTGCACCCCCATCGTCCGGGGATGTTTCAGTTCGATCTATACGGGTCAGGTCTCGCCAACTGGTTACGGGCAATGAATTGGCGTAGATGAGCACCATTGCCAAGATAATACCTATAAATATGATGACACCCTTAAACAGCTTACGCAGATAGATCTGTCCCAGTCCGGGAATAATCATTGACATCACCATGGCACGGTAGGATCGTCTTGCTTCTATCATTCTGATTTTGCTCCTTCTTACAAGTACGCAGCAGCTTCGCGTGTTTTGTCACGCGCTCATTTTTTCGTCTTTTCCAAGTACTCGCGGATGCGCTGTTCATTCCCAATGTCAGTCGGTTCGTAATACCGCCTATCGCGTAAGGCGTCGGGAAGGTGGTCCTGTTGCACGATGTGGTCTTCAAAATCGTGGGCGTACCTGTATTCTTTTCCGTAACCGAGTTTTTTCATCAGTTGTGTCGGTGCATTTCGCAGATGGATTGGCACAGGATAGGCGGGTTCTTCGCGCACATCTTTTTGCGCTGCGAGCAAAGCCAGATAAGCAGCGTTGCTTTTTGGAGCACAAGCGAGATAGACAGCAGCATGTGCCAAGTTCAATTGTGCTTCTGGAAGTCCGACGAATTCAACCGCACGGGCGGCTGCATCTGCAATCAGCAGTGCCTGTGGGTCTGCGTTTCCAACATCCTCAGATGCGAGGATTACCATGCGCCGCGCAATGAAACGGGCATCTTCCCCCGCTTCCAATAGCCGTGCCAACCAATAGACGGTAGCATCGGGGTCAGATCCGCGCATACTTTTGATGAAGGCAGAAATCAGGTTGTAGTGTTCATCACCCGATTTGTCATGGCGCAACATCCGCTTCTGCACGGCTTTGTGAATGCTTTCGGCGTCTATATGACGTATCTGTTGCTCATCCGGTTTGCAGGTCTGTACGGCGAGTTCCAATGCGTTGAGGGCAAGACGTACATCACCATCAGCCACTCGAATCAGCGCATCTATAGCGTCCTCCGAGAGTGAGATCTGATACTTCCCCAGACCACGTTCGGTGTCGGTGAGTGCGTGGTCGACCAACTGACGGATATGGGACGATTCTAGCGGACGGAATGGATACACCTGCATCCGGGAAAGGAGTGGGGCATTGACTTCGAAGGAGGGGTTTTCGGTTGTTGCGCCGATCAGCACAAGCGTTCCATCCTCCACAAAGGAGAGCAGGAAATCCTGTTGTGCTTTGTTGAAGCGATGGATCTCGTCCAAGAACAGAATGGTCCGTTGATCGTGGAATTTAAGACGTTCTTCAGCTCCCGCGACCTGCTTGCGTAACTCCGGTACCCCGGTTGTGCTAGCGTTGACATGCTCGAAATGCGCCTTTGTGCACTGAGCGATGATCTGCGCTAGGGTGGTTTTTCCACAGCCCGGTGGCCCCCAGAAAATGCAGGACATCACCGTGTCCTGTACAATAGCAAGATGGAGGGGCTGCTCCAGCCCTAATAGATGTTCCTGCCCCACAAATTCGTCGAGCGTGTCGGGACGCATCCGATGTGCTAGCGGACCAGATCGTTTCCGGTTCTGTTGCAAGTTCTGGTCAAACAGGTCCATAACTATTCCACCCTCCCTGATAAATCGGGATTTCGCTGCGCTCAACCCAATACACCGCCTCAGATAGATATAGCAGCAATTTGATGACTATCCGTCTGTCATTTGATGGACAACGCTGTTTATCTTGTCGTCCATTGTCTGTGCGCGGTCAGTGCGTGTGCCAAACTTGAGCGTTGTGCTGATCCGAGGGGCACCCATCTCATGGATGACCTGATGACACTCTTTAATTGCAGCGAAAACTACATCCCAATCTCCTTCGATATTGGTACCGTAGGCGTGTAGCTTGGTCTTCAATCCCGCGTCCTTGAGGATACGCTCGCACTCAGCAACATACTTGGAAACTGACACACCAACGCCTATTGGGACGACGCATAGATCTGCGATAACATTCATGTCGGAGATCTCCTTTCGTCTGAAGTTGCGGGTTATTTTAACTCTCCTAAGATCTCATCTCCATAAGCAAACAGGGCAGGTGTCCCACCGGTGTGTACGAAGACAACCGTTTGATCCGTCGTAAACTGTCCCTGTCGGATGTGGTCGATCATTCCCCCAAATGTCTTTCCTGTGTAAACTGGGTCTAGCACCAGTGCCTCTGTTTGTGCAGCCAAGATGACCGCTTCTTTGCTGCCGGGTGTCACCACGCCGTAGGCGTCGCCGGCGTATTCCCCGTAACTCTCAAAATCAGCCGCTGAAAAATCCAGATCCAGATCGAGTATCTGAGATACTTCGTTGGCGACCTTTGCAAGATTGGTGTTTGATTCTGCGTTGTCTTG